>NZ_JBHWBW010000490.1:0-5889 GCF_042735675.1 Kitasatospora sp. NPDC059571 | reverse complement strand
CAGCACCCCGCTGACGCCGGCGGCGACGGGCGCGCGCGCCGGGAGGCCGACCTGATCGCCACCGGCCTGGAGGCCGGGCTGCTGGACGCCGAGACCGAGCCGGCCACCGCGCCGGACCCGCGCCGCCACCCGTCCCACCCGGACTTCGTGCCGAGCCAGACGCCGTCCCGCGAGTGGACGGACAACCGGCTGGCCGCGCTCGCGGACGAGCGGATCGCCCTCACCGACGTCCGCCCCGGCCCGCTGGGCACCCTGGACGTCTACGCCTTCGCCGACGGCACCACGCTCTGCGTGGCCCCGGGCGACCGCGAGGCCGCCTACCGGCTGATCGACGCCGTCCAGGCCGGCGAGGACGTGCGGCTGCTCGGCGGCTCGCGCTTCTCCGGCTCGTACTCGCTGACCTTCTCCACCGACGACGACACGGTCTACGTGCTCGCCGACCGGGTGGTCGCCAGCATCTGAGGCCCCGCCGGGGCCACCCGGGCCCGCCCGCCGGGCGGGCCCCGCTGCTGCCGGCCGCGCGCTAGCGCGCGGCCAGTTCCTCGGTCCGCAGGACGTCGGCCAGGGCGCCGGCCAGCAGGTCGGGCTCGCCCTCGGCGGCGAGCGCCAGGTCGTGGCCGGCCACCGCGAGCTGGTCGCCGACGGCGAACACCCCGGCGTCCGGGATCTCGCGCGGCGGCTCGCCCTCGGCGGCCAGGGCGGACGCCGCCAGCCGCCGGGCCAGCTCCAGCACCGCCGCGGCCCGGGACGGGTGGCCCGGCACGGCGCCGAGCAGCCGGCTCTGCGGCATCGAACGGCACCGGTCGGCCAGGCGGTCGACGGCTTCCAGCAGGGCGTGTGCTTCGGACATGCGGCGAGCGTAGCGGTCCCCGGACGGCCGACGGCCCCGGGAGCGGTGCTCCGGGGGCCGTCCGCACGGCGTGGCGCCGGGCGGGGGGATCAGTCGTCGCCGCGCAGGATGGCGATCAGCCGCAGCATCTCCAGGTAGATCCAGACCAGCGACAGGGTCAGCCCGAAGGCCGCCCGCCACGACTCCTGCTGGGGGGCGCCGCCGCGGATCGCGTTCTCGATCTCGGCGAAGTCCAGCGACAGGAAGAACGCGCCCAGGCAGATGCCGACCAGGCCGACCGCGATGCCGAGCGGGCCCGAGCGCAGGCCCATGTCGGCGCCGAACAGCGAGGCGACCACGTTGATCAGCAGCAGGCCGAGGAAGCCCATGGCGATCGCGAGGCCGATCCGGGTGTACCGCGGGGTGACCCGGATCCGGCCGCTCCTGTAGGCGATGAGCATCGCGCCGAAGACCGCCGCGGTGCCGAGCACCGCCTGGATCGCGATGCCGGGCCAGATGTCGTTGAACACCTTGCTGACCGCGCCGAGGAAGAAGCCCTCCAGCCCGGCGTAGAGCAGGATCAGCGGCGGGCTGACGCTCTGCTTGAAGGTGATCACCAGGCCGACCACGAAGGCGACGAGTGCGGCGCCCATGGCGAAGCCGTACGTCCCGGAGGGCAGGGTGAACCAGGCCAGCGCGCCGGCGGCGACCAGGGTGAGCAGGGTGAGGGTCGTCCGGGCGACCACGTCGTCCATGGTCATCCGGCCGGTCTGCAGCGGGCCCGCGGACGGGGCCCCGTACATCGCGGCCAGCTGGTCGTCCGTCAGCTGCCCGCCCGGCGCGGCGCCGGGGCCGCCGGCCTGCGGGGCGGCGTACGGGTTGTTGGCGTAGGGGTTGTCGGCGTACGGGCCGCCCGCGTGGGGGGCGGCGTGCGGCTGCCCGGCGGCGCCGAATCCCGCGTAGCCCGTGTCGCGGGAGAAGGAGCCCTCCCGCGAGAAGACCGGGTTGCTGCTTCTCATCTCGTTCCCTCCGGGGCGGCACGGCGCCGCCCACGGAGCAAGGGTAATGGTTTGGCAAAAGCGCCCGCGTCCACCCCGAGGATGATCTCGGGGGGCCGGAAGGAGGTGCTGGTGCCCGGAGCCGGACTCGAACCGGCACGGCCTCACGGCCAAGCAGTTTTAAGCTGCCCGTGTCTGCGTTCCACCACCCGGGCGTGAACCGCGCGCCCCTGTGCGGGCTACCCCTGAGCCTAGTCGCCCGGATCCCCGTTTTGCATGTTCCGGCCGCCGGAAGTTGTCATGTTTCCTTGCCATCTGACGAGCTGTCCGAGAATCGGCCACCGGGCCGCCGGGTTCCGGCCAGGGCCGGCCGCCTCAGGGTCGCCGTCATACCGCAGGAGGAGAGGTCCGCCCCCCGGATACGCCTGGCGGCGGTCGGCACAACCGTTCGCCGGGCCGACAGCGGGCCCGGTCGCCGCCGGGAGGATGGAAGAACCATCCCGTACCCTCCCGACAGGAGCATCCCCGTGACCACGACGACCGCGACCGCCGTCCGCACCGGCCGGGCGGCCGCCCGCGCCACCGGCCTCAGCAAGGTCTACGGGGAGGGCGAGACCCGCGTCACCGCCCTGGACGACGTCAGCGTGGTGTTCGGCCGGGGCGAGTTCACCGCGATCATGGGCCCGTCCGGCTCCGGCAAGTCCACCCTGATGCACTGCATGGCCGGGCTGGACACGGTCTCCGCCGGCTCCGCCACCATCGGCGACACCGAGCTCGTCGGGCTGCGGGACAAGCAGCTCACCAAGCTCCGCCGGGACAAGATCGGCTTCATCTTCCAGGCCTTCAACCTGCTGCCCACGCTGACCGCGCTGGAGAACATCACCCTCCCGATGGACATCGCCGGCACCAAGGTCGACCGGCAGTGGCTGGACCGGGTCGTCGACACCGTCGGCCTCTCCGGGCGGCTCGCGCACCGGCCCTCGCAGCTCTCCGGCGGCCAGCAGCAGCGCGTCGCCTGCGCCCGGGCGCTGGCCGGCAAGCCCGAGATCATCTTCGCCGACGAGCCCACCGGCAACCTCGACTCCCGCTCCGGCGCCGAGATCCTCTCCTTCCTGCGCAACTCGGTGCGCGAACTCGGCCAGACCGTCGTCATGGTGACCCACGACCCGGTCGCCGCCTCCTACGCGGACCGGGTGGTCTTCCTCGCCGACGGCCGGATCGTGGACGAGCTGACCGCCCCCACCGCCGACACCGTCCTGGACCGCATGCGCCGCTTCGACGCCAAGGGCCGGACGAGCTGACGCCCCGTACGCAGCCCGCCCGTACCGACCACCCCAGGACACCTCCCATGTATCGCACCGCACTGCGCAACGTGCTGGCCCACAAGGGCCGCCTGCTGATGACGGCGCTCGCCGTCATGCTGGGCACCGCCTTCGTGGCGGGCACCATGGTCTTCTCCGACACGCTCGGCCAGGCCATGAAGAACAGCTACACCAAGAGCTACGCCGATGTGTCGGTGCTGGTCACCGACCAGTCCGCGGGGTCCGGCGCCTCCGCCCGCCGGCGCAGCGAGGCCGCCGGCGCCGCCCGGCTGACCGACGCCACGGTGCGCGACCTCGCCGCGCTGCCCGGTGCCGGGAGCGCCCGCGGCACGGTGTCCGGCTTCGCCGGCGTCGCCGACCGCAAGGGCGACCTGATCGGCCAGGCCTGGTCGGCCCGCGGCGCGAACTACGTGCCGGACGCCTCGGGCAAGGACCCGCGCTACCCGCTCGCCGAGGGCCGCGCCCCGCACGGCGACAAGGAGATCGCCCTCGACCGGGCCACCGCGGACTCGGCCGGCTACAAGGTCGGCGACACCGTCCGGCTGGCCACCACCGGCCCCGCCTTCAGCACCGTGCTGACCGGCATCTTCACCACCGACGACCCGGACGTCTCGGCCGGCGCCACCCTCACCCTGTTCGACACCGCCACCGCGCAGAAGCTGCTGCTGACCCCCGGTCAGTACAGCAGCATCGCGGTCGGGGCCCGGCCCGGCACCACCGAGGACGCGCTGCTCACCCAGGTCCGGGCCAAGCTGCCCGACGGCGACCGGTTCACCAGCGAGACCGGCCGGCAGCTGACGGACGAGCAGCAGAGGATGATCGCCGAGGGCACCAGCGGGATGAAGACCATGCTCCTGGTCTTCGCCGGAATCTCGCTCTTCGTCGGCATCTTCATCATCGCCAACACCTTCACCATGCTGGTCGCCCAGCGCACCAAGGAGCTGGCGCTGCTGCGCGCGGTCGGCGCCGGGCGCTCCCAGGTCACCCGCTCGGTGCTGGTCGAGGCACTGATCATCGGCGTCACCGCGTCGGTGGCCGGCCTGCTCGCCGGCATCGGGATCGGCGCCGGCATGCAGGCGGTGGTCCACGCGCTGGAGTCCACCATGCCGACCGGCTCGCTGGTGATCGCACCCGCCACCGTGGTGGTGGCCCTGGTGGTCGGCGTCCTGGTGACCGTCGTCTCCGCCGTGCTGCCCGCGATCCGGGCCTCCCGGATCGCCCCGGTCGCCGCGATGAGCAGCGGTGAGCAGCCCGCCACCCAGAAGAGCCTGATCGTCCGGAACGTGCTCGGCTCGCTGGTCACCGCGGGCGGCCTGGCGCTGATCGTCTCGGGGGCGGCCACCCACAGCTCGGACGGCCGGATCCCGGTGGCCGCGGGCGCCGCGCTCGCCCTGATCGGCGTGTTCGTCCTGCTCCCGCTGCTGTCCCGCCCGGTGATCGCGCTGGTCGGCCCGCTGCTCGCGGCGCTGGCCGGCACCCCGGGCAAGCTCGCCCGGCAGAACGCGGTCCGCAACCCGCGCCGCACCGCGGCCACCGCGGCCGCGCTCACCATCGGGCTCACCCTGGTCAGCGCGCTGACCGTGCTCGGGGCGTCGGTCGGCGCGACCGTCGACAAGGCGGTCACCAGCGCGATGAAGGCCGACTACGACGTGGCCATGGCCAACGGCATGCCGCTCTCCCCCGAGGTCGCCGCCGCCATCGCCAAGGCGCCCGGGGTGAGTGCCTCCAGCCCGCTCTCCAACGTGTACTGGGAGTTCGACGGCCGCAGCCGCGCCGTGATGGGCGTCGACGCGGCGCACGCCAGCCAGGTGATGCGGCTGACCATGACGAGCGGCACCGCCGAGGCGCTCGGGCAGGGCCTGGCCCTGGTCGACGGCGACCTGGCGAAGAGCCGCGGCCTGCGGGTCGGCTCGGCGATGCAGGCGGTCTACCCGGACGGCAGCAAGGGCACCGTGACGGTGGGCGGCGTCTTCGAGCCCAACCAGATGCTCTCGCCGATGCTGCTCTCCAACGAGGAGGTCACCAAGCACGAGGAGGACGCCTACGTCCGGGACATCCTGGTGAAGGGCGCCGACGGGCCCACCCCGGCACTCAAGCAGGCCATCAAGGACGCCACCGGGAACAACCCGGTGATCGAGGTCAAGACCAAGCAGGACATGCGGGACGAGTTCAACAAGATGATCACCTTCGCGCTGAACATGATGTACGGCCTGCTGGCCATGTCCGTCCTGGTCGCCATCCTCGGCGTGATCAACACGCTGGCGATGTCGGTCTTCGAGCGCAAGCGCGAGATCGGCATGCTGCGGGCGATCGGCCTGGACCGGCGCGGCATCAAGCGGATGGTGCGGCTGGAGTCGGTGGTGATCTCGCTGTTCGGCGCGGTGATCGGCGTCCTGCTCGGCTGCTTCCTGGCCTGGGCGGTCAACGGCACCCTGTCGTCCAGCCTGCCGGGGCTCGGCACGGTCGTCCCCTACGGCAAGATGCTGGTCTTCCTGGCGCTGGCCGGGCTGGTGGGCATGGTGGCGGCGATCTGGCCGGCCCGACGCGCCTCCCGGCTGGACATCCTGGAGTCCATCAAGACGGACTGACCGCCCCTCAGCGGCCCGCAGGGGCCCCGCTCCCCGGACGGGGGCGGGGCCCCGTCCCGGTGCCCGCCGGGGGCCCCGGGCGGCCCCCCCGCCCCGCGCGCCGCCGGCCCCCCCCCGGCCGCCCCCGGCGCCCGGGCGGGTATGAAACACAA
>NZ_JBHWBW010000489.1:0-5890 GCF_042735675.1 Kitasatospora sp. NPDC059571 | reverse complement strand
GTGCGGGGCCCGCGTCGCCTGCGGGGCCTTCAGACGACCTGGTGGAGCCAGCGCACCGGGGCGCCCTCGCCGGCGTAGCGGAACGGCTCCAGTTCGTCGTCCCAGGGCTTGCCGAGCAGCCGGGCGAGCTCGGCCTCCAGGTCGCCGCCCTCGGTCTTGGCGCGGAGCAGGACGGCGCGCAGCCGGTCCTCCGGGATGAGGATGTCGCCGTGGATGCCGGTGACGGCGTGGAAGATGCCGAGCGCGGGCGTGGAGCTGTAGCGCTCGCCCTCGGCGGTGGCGGACGGCTCACCGGTGACCTCGTACCGGATCAGCTGCCAGCCGCGCAGGGCCGAGGCCAGGCGTGACGCGGTGCCGGGCTCGCCCTGCCAGGAGAGCTCGGCGCGCCACTGGCCGGGCGCGGCGGGCTGGCGGATCCAGTCGAGGCCGACCCGCACGCCGAGCACGCCCGCGACCGCCCACTCGACATGCGGGCACAGCGCGCGGGGCGCGGAGTGGATGTACAGCACACCACGAGACGTCACCGGGACCTCCAGGCTGTGGACGAGGGTCGCCTTCCCCAGCTGCCTCGTGCCCCGCGCCGAAGGTGTTCCGTCGGTGGTTTCGGTCTTCCCCGTGATGCTCAACTTACTCGACATTAGGTAATCAAATTGAGCAAAACGGACAAGCTTTCACTCCATGCTAGTCGAATCCCCAACAGGGTCCACCCCTCCCCGGCCACTCTCCCCCGAACGGCCCTATCAGGGGCGCGAGCGCCCTGCCGGCCCGCCCCGCAGGCAGGCTGACGCCCCGTCGGGCCGCCCGGACGCCGCTGCACCCCGCGCAGGCGAACGGGGCCGCACCCACGGGGGCGGCCCCGTTCGCACCGGAGTGACGGAGCGATGGAGCGTCAGAGCTTGACGACCATCTTGCCGGTGTTGTCACCGCGCAGGAGGCCCAGGAAGGCCTCGGCGGTGTTCTCCACGCCCTCGACGACGGTCTCGTCGTAGCGCAGGCTGCCGTCCTTCAGCCAGCCCGCGATCTCGGCGACGAACTGCGGCTGGAGCGCCGCGTGGTCGCGCACCAGCATGCCCTGCAGGCGCAGCCGCTTGCCGATCGCGGCGGCCAGGTTGCGCGGGGCGGCGGGCGCCGAGGTGTCGTTGTACTGGGCGATGGCGCCGCAGAGGGTGACCCGGCCGTGCGGGTTGAGCGAGGCGATGGCCGCCTCCAGGTGGTCGCCGCCGACGTTGTCGAAGTAGACGTCGATGCCGTCGGGGGCGGCCGCGGCGAGCTGCTCGGCGACCGGCGCGTCCTTGTAGTTGAAGGCGGCGTCGAAGCCGTAGTCGTCGACCAGCTTGGCCACCTTGTCGGCGGAGCCGGCCGAGCCGATCACCCGGGCGGCGCCCTTGAGGCGGGCGATCTGGCCGACCAGCGAGCCGACCGCGCCGGCCGCACCGGAGACGAAGACGGTGTCGCCCTCCGCGAAGGAGGCGACCTCCAGCAGGCCCGCGTAGGCGGTCAGGCCCGGCATGCCGAGGACGCCGAGGTAGTACGAGAGCGGGGCAAGCTCCGGGTCGACCTTGACGCTCTGCGCGGCGGGCAGGGTGGCGTACTCGCGCCAGCCGAGGCCGTGCAGCACGGCGTCGCCGACCTCGAAGCCCTCGGCGGCGGAGGCCACCACGTAGCCGACCGCGCCACCGTCCATCGCCGCGCCGATCGCGAACGGCGGGACGTACGACTTGACGTCGTTCATCCGGCCGCGCATGTACGGGTCGACCGAGAGGTAGGCGTTGCGGACCAGGATCTCGCCGGGGCCGGGCTGCCGCACCGGCGCCTCGACCAGGGCGAAGTCGCTCGGGACGGGCCGGCCGGCGGGCCGGGCCGCCAGGTGCCACTCGCGGCCGGTGGTGGGGATCTCCTGGGTTGCCATGGCACTGCTCCTCGGGGTGTTCGTCGCATGAAAGGTTGACTTACTGAAGCAATCGTGGACACGAATAGTTCAGGATGTCAAATGTTCAGGTACCATGGAGGCCATGGAGACGCAGCCGCCCACCGATCCGATCACGATGGAGGTCACCGACCTCATGGCGAGCCTGGTCGGGCTCTTCCACCGCGAGTACGAGGAGGCCGCCGCCGCCCGCTCGCTGACCGGAGCGCAGGCCAAGGTGCTCGCCCTGCTCAGGCGCGGCCCGATGCCGATGCGGCACATCGCCCAGACGCTCAGCTGCGAGCCCTCCAACATCACCGGCATCGTCGACCGGCTGGAGTCCCGCGGGTTCGTCACCCGCGAGGCCGACCCGCAGGACCGCCGGGTCAAGCTGGTCGCCGCCACCGGCCCCGGTGCGGCCGCCTCGGCCGAGCTCCGCGAGTCGCTGAACTTCGCCCGTGAGCCGCTGGCCGCACTCGACCCCGAGGAGCGCACGGTGCTGCGCGACCTGCTCCGCCGGATGCTCGACGGCGCCGCCCCGGCCGGCTGAGACCGGCCCGGCCCCCGACCGGGCCCCTGCGGCAGGGCGCTGCGCACCTCTCACCCTCGGCCGATCCGCATCGGCATGTAACCGAACGGCCCGGCAGGCCGTCTCAGTAGTGGCGGCACACCGGCGTGCCCGCCATTCCGCCCGCCGGGCCGTCCGCGGCCGAACAGAGAGCAACTCCACAGATGACCGACAAGGGCCGCGCCTCCCGCCGCGCGGGTCGCCTCGCCAGGGCGGCCGGGGCGACCGCCGCCGTCCTGGTGCTGGCCACCGCCGGCGCCGGTGCCTGGTTCTACCACCGCATCGACCACAACATCAGCACCTTCTCCGCGGACGGCATCGCCACCAGCCGCCCGCCCGCCGCCCCGACCGCCTCCGGCGGCGGCCGCCCGGTCAACGTCCTGCTGCTCGGCTCCGACACCCGCACCGACGGGAACGACGAGCTCGGCGGCGGCGAGGCGGGCGTCGGCCACTCCGACACCGCGATCCTGCTGCACGTGTACGCGGACGGGAAGCACGCGGTCGGCGTCTCCATACCCCGCGACACCCTGGTGACCATCCCGTCGTGCAAGCTGCCGAGCGGACGCTGGACGACCGCCCGCACCAACCAGATGTTCAACTCGGCCTTCACCGTGGGCGAGTACCCGCAGGGCAACCCCGCGTGCACGCAGAACACCGTCGAGGCGCTGACCGGCCTGCGGATCGACCACACCATCGTGGTGGACTTCAAGGGCTTCGCCGCGATGACCGAGGCGGTGCACGGGGTCGAGGTGTGCGTCCCCAACGACGTCGACTCGTACGGCATACACCTGTCGAAGGGCCGCCAGACGGTCAGCGGCCAGAGCGCCCTGGACTACGTGCGGGCCCGGCACGGCCTCGGGGACGGCTCGGACATCGGCCGGATGAAGCGCCAGCAGGCCTTCGTCTCCTCGTTCATCAAGAAGGTCCAGACCCAGGGCATGGACCTCACCACCCTGCTGCCGCTCGCCGACGCGGCCACCAGGTCGCTGACCGTCGACCCCGACCTCGGCAGCGCGATGAAGCTCGCCACCTTCGCCCAGTCCCTCCAGGGCGTGAAGCTCTCCGGCATCACCTTCGTCACCGTCCCCTGGCAGTTCGCCGGGGCCCGGGTGACCCTCGTCCACCCGGACGTCGACACCCTCTGGGAGATGCTCCGCCAGGACCGCACCCTCGACGGGCACGCCACCGGGCAGAGCACGGCCGCGACCCCCGGGCTGATCTCCGCCGCGTCGCCCACCCCGACGGCCTCCGCCGACCCCTCGGCCGGCCCGGGTCCCGGCGCCTCCGCGAGCGCCGGCGGCACCGCGGTGACCGTCCAGGTGCACAACGCCTCGGGAGCCGCCGGAACGGCCGGCCGGGCCGCCGCGGCGCTGCGCACCCTCGGCTACCAGGACGTGGTCATCGCCTCCGACACCAAGCTCCGCAGCACCACCGTGGTCGGGTACGCCGCCGGCCACCGGGCGGAGGCCGAGCAGCTCGCGGCCCGCTACCCGGGCGCCGAGGTCCGCCAGGACGCCTCCGCCGACGGACTGCTGCTCACCCTCGGCACCGACCACGCCACCGGCGACCCGGCCGGCGCGGCCGTGCTGCCGGACGCCGTCCCCACCGGCATCACCGGCAACGCCCGGCCGGCCGACAGCGACCTCTGCTCCGACCTCAGCTTCGGCTGACCGCCGCCGCGGCCGCCTCGTCCGGCACCCCGGTGACCACCAGCGTCACCCGGGTGCCGGGCGCCAGCCGGCCCGCCTCCGCGAGGCCGTACACCGCCCGCAGTGCCTTGGCGACGTACCGGCGCTCGACGCCGATGCCGTGCCGCTGCTCGAAGGAGGCCGCGAAGGCCTCCAGCTCGGCCGGCACCCGGCCGTACCCGCCGCCGTGGTACCCGTGGTCGATCCGCCAGCCCGAGAAGGAACGGCCGTACGCCGCCCGGTGCAGCGCCGCCACCTCGGCCTCCGGGTAGCCCTCACCGCGCAGCACCGCCACCCCGAGCGCGCGGGCGCCCGGCGGCAGGCCGGCCGCGATCCCCGCGAGGGTGCCGCCGGTGCCGACCGCGCAGCAGACCACGTCCGCGGGCCCGAGGTCGCCGATCTCGGCCGGCAGCGCGGCGGTGCCGCGGACCGCGAGCGCGTTGGAGCCGCCCTCGGGCAGCACCAGGGCGTCCCCCCAGCGGCCGTCCGCGGCGTTTCCCGCGGCCGGGGCGAGTGCGCGGTACGCGGCGCGGTCGACGAACTCCAGCTCCATGCCGTCCGCCTCGGCCGCCGCCAGCGACCAGTTGCGCGGTCTGTCGGCCAGTTCCTCGCCGCGCACCACACCGGTCGAGGCGAGGCCGAGGGCGCGCGCCGCGGCGGCGGTGGCGCGCAGGTGGGTGGAGTAGGCGCCCCCGAAGGTGACCAGCCGGGTGCGGCCCTCCGCCAGCGCCCGCGCGAGGTTCGGGGTCAGCTTGCGCCACTTGTTGCCCGGCACGGCCGGGTGCAGCAGGTCGTCGCGCTTCAGCCGCAGCCGGACGCCGGCCCGGGCCAGCACCGGGTCGGCGACCTCGGTCAGGGGGGTCGGCAGGGCGGCGGGCAGCGGCATCCGCCCAGGATAGGGGGCGGCCGCCGGGCCGGCTCAGGCCGTGCGCGAGGACTGGAGGTGGGCGAAGACCACCACGTTGTCCGCGTAGTCGTGGGTCTTGCGGTCGTACTCGCCGGCGCAGGTGATCAGCCGCAGCTCGGCGTCGGGGGTGTCGGCGTACACCTGTTTGTCGGGGAAGGCGTTCTTGGCGAAGGTCTGCACCGAGTCCACCGAGAAGACCGCGACCGTGCCGTCCGCCCGGGTGATCTCCACGGTGCTGCCCGGCCGCATCACGTGCAGCATCAGGAAGACCGCCGGCCCGGTGGTGGTGTCGACGTGGCCCGCGACCACCGCGCTGCCGCGCTCCCCGGGGGTCGGGCCGTTCTTGAACCAGCCGACCAGGTTGCGGTCGCCCGCCGGCGGGGCGGCCAGCTGCCCCGACGCGGTCAGCCCGAGCTCGGTGAACGGGGCCTCCACGAACAGCGACGGGATGCGGATCCGGACCGGCTTGGAGCGGGGCATCGCCGGGGCCGCGGGCGCACTGCGCGAGGGCGGCACGAACGCCGACGCGGAGGCGGCGGCCGGCCCGGCGGCGGCCGTGGTGGGTGCGGCCGGGGTGGTGTCCACCGAGGTGTAGATCACCAGCACCCCCGCCGCGGCCAGGCCCATCGCCCAGCGCAGGGCGGAGCGCCCCCCGTCGACGGCCTTCGGCCGGTGCGCCGGGCTGCCGGCGGAGCGTTCGGGTGCCATGGCGATCTCCCTCGTGCGGGTCCTGCGGGTGCTGCGGGTGCGCGGACCGCCCCGGCAGGGCGCCGGGGCGGTGTCGCGCGGGTGCCTCCGCCGTCCCGCCGGGACCGCGGCGC
>NZ_JBHWBW010000488.1:0-5891 GCF_042735675.1 Kitasatospora sp. NPDC059571 | reverse complement strand
GGTGCGCGGCGGGCCCTCCCGGCGCCGCCGCGCACCGCGGGTCAGGAGGTGGCGGTGCAGCTGGGGGTGGCCGCCGCGGACGCCCCCGCAACGGTCCGGGTGGCCTGCACGCCGAAGGTGGTCGAGGCGGCCGGTGCCAGGGCGCCGTTGTAGCTCATGTTCCCGGCCGTGATGCTCTGACCGGTCTGGGTGACGTTGGCGCTCCAACTGCTGGTGACCGTGAGCCCGGAGGGCCAGGTCCAGGCCACCTGCCAGCCGGTGGTCGGCCGGGTGCCGGTGTTGGTCACCGTGACCGTGGCGGTCAGGCCGCTGCCCCAGTCGTTCAGGGCGACGGTCGCGCTGCAGCCCGAACTCCCGCCCGCCGAGGCGGTGGTGGCGGTGACCGCGGCGGAGGCGGTGGAGACGTTGCCGGCGGCGTCGCGGGCGCGGACGGTGTAGCTGTAGGCGGTCGCCGCGGTCAGGCCGCTGTCGGTGTAGGTCGTCCCGGTCGCCGTGCCGACCTTGGTGGTGCCGCGGTAGACGTCGTAGCCGGTGACGCCGACGTTGTCGGTGGACGCCGTCCAGGACAGGGTGGCACTCGTCGAGGTGGTGCCGGTGACCGCCAGGCCCGCCGGCACGGTCGGGGCCTGGGTGTCGCCGCCGCTCCCGCCGCCGGTCGAGCCGGCGAAGCCCGGTGCCTTGATGTCGGCGAGGTAGGCGTCCTTGGTGGTGTTGACGGTGGTCCAGTCGTCGTTCAGGATGCCGCCGGTGTCACCGGAGTTGGGGTTCCAGGACCAGAACGTCCACTGGAAGGAGTCGGCACCGTAGGTGGCCGTCGGCCGCAGGTACTGGACCAGCGCCTTGAGCCACTTCTGGTCCACGGTGGACTGCAGGGTGGTGCCGAACTCGCCGACCCAGACCGGCGCGATGTTCTGGTTGAACAGGTAGCCCCAGTTCTTGTCCCAGATCCCGGGCATGTTGGCGGGGAACGACGGGTCGGAGAACCAGGTCTGCTGGGCCACGCTCGTCGCGTAGTCGTGCGCGGAGTACACCACCCGGTTGGGGACGCTCAGTTGGACGGGGTACTGGCCGGCGCCCTGGAGGTTGCCGCCCCACCAGTAGGAGCTGCCGTTGAAGGTCTGCACGCCCTCCACGAAGATCAGCAGCTTGGAGTTGGCCGAGAGCACCGCCTCGCCGCCGCGCTGGGCCGCCAGCCGCCAGTCGGTGGCGGCGTCGCCGCAGCCCCAACAGGCCGGATCGTGCGGCTCGTTGTGCAGGTCGATGCCGACCACCGCGGAGTTGCCGGCATACCTCGTGGCGATGGCCTTCAGGTTCGCCAGCCAGGTGCTCTCGGGCACCGCGGAGGTGTACCAGAGGGCCGACTGCCCGCCCGAGTCCGGGCGGTGGCGGTCGAGGATGACCTTCATCCCGATCGTGCCCGCATAGTTGACGATCTTGTCCATCACGCCCAGCGAGTCCAGACCCACGAGGTCCGCGTTCATCCCGCCGGAGGTGTTGATGCTGGCGGGCGCGGTACCCTTGAAGATGTCGTCGCTGTAGGGCAGCCGGATGGTGTTGTAGCCGAGCGACTTCATCTGGTCGATCATGCTCTTGTAGTCGCGGCTCCACAGGCCGTGGGCCACGTAGTTGCCGGTCTCGAAGCCGAACCAGTTGATGCCGGCGATCCGGACCGGCTGGCCGGCCTCGTCCAGGATCTGGCGCCCGCTGGTGTGCCAGTAGCCGGCACCGGCGGAAGCCGCAGCGGCCGCGGCCGCCGGGGCCGCAACCGGGGCGGCCGCCTGCGCTGACTGCACGCCGAGCGGTGCGGAGAGAATCGCCGCCGCCGCGGTGAAGGCCGCGGCGCTGCGGCCGAACCGGCGGGTGAGGCGCCGGCACAGCTGAAGGCGCATGGTCTCGTTCCTCTCTGGAAGCTGTCCGGCGCGCGGCAACGGGGCGCCACGGGCGCCGGACGGGTGGGGGCGTTCCGGATGGTGCGCGGTACGAGAAGTGCAGAGCTGCGCCCCATCGCGTAATGCTGCGGGAGCGCTCCCACATCGGTCCGATCCCCTCCCGTGGGGAGCGGGCACGCCGGACGAGGTCGCCATCATCAAGCCAGAGAGCGAATCCGACGTCAATACACCTGACCGACTTCACTTGTTGAAGTCAACTCACGGACTCAGCCGCGGAGATGGCACCTTGGGCCCGGGAAATGCGCCGCCGACCGGCCGGGTAGTGAACGGGACAGGGCCGCGAGGGTGGCTGGATCTTCCGACTTCAGGGGCCGGTCGGAGTAGGCATATTGGGAGCGCTCCCAGGCATGGGGGCGGTAATGGCGTTGGCGGGAGGCCAACGGGGCCACCCCGCATGCGGACCGCCGCGGACGGCGTGAATCATGGTGACATCATGCACATCGGACGGCGCTGGACGAGGCGGACGGCGGTGGACACCGGGGCACGGAACTCGACGCCCGCGGCCGCCGAACCGAGCGCTGCACCAGGCCGGAACCGGACCCCCGAGGTCAGCCCGCCGCCCGGCCTGCTGGGCTCCCTGCTCACCGGCAGTGCGGCCGGTGCGGTGGTCCTCGGGACGGATCTCTTGGTGCGGGAGGCCAGCGACGGGTTCGCCGCCCTTGCCGGAGAGCCGGCGGCGGAACTCCTCGGACGGTCGGCGTCCTCCGTCCCGCTCCTCGCGGACCGGGTGATCCAGCAGGTTCTGCACGCCGTCCTCGAGGACGGCCTCTCCCGGCCCTTCCGGGCCCTGCTCGGCCCGGCCGGAACGGCCCGGACCGCGGCAGCACCGACGCGGGCCGCGGACGGGCCCGGCGCCGGCACCGGGCCACGGGGGCCGCAGGCGGCTCCGGGCCCGGCCGCCGCCGCGGGCACCTGCCATCGGCTCGTCGCGGGTGGCAGGACGGTCGGCCTCGGAATCATCCTGGTCGCGGGGCCGGCCGCGGACGGCCCGGTGGAAGACGGCGCAGAGGGGGCCGGCCCTGCGGGGGACGGCCCGGTCGCCGCGTCCGCGACGGCGCTGCGGCATGCCCGCCGCAGGCTCGCGCTGCTGGACGAGGCGACCGGCAAGGTCGGGACCACGCTCGACATGGACACCACCTGCGCCGAGCTCGCGCGCTTCGCCGTCCCCCGGCTGGCCGACCTCGCCACCGTGGACGTCATCCCGGTGACCGGTACGGCGACGGCCGCCGTGGGCCGTCCCGCGGCCGCAGGACGCCTCCACCGGGCGGGGCTGGCCCGTGTCCCCGCGCTGGCCGAGTCGACGGGCGCGCTGGCCACGCCGGGCGAGCGGGTCCGGCACCGGCCCGGCACCGCACCGGCCCGGAGCCTGGCCGAACACCGCCCCGTCCTCGCCGACCTGCGCGCCACCGCGGCCGGCGGGGCGGCGGCCGACCGGGAGAGCGAGGCCTGCCGCAGCGCCGGTCTGGGAGCCGTCCTGGCGGTCCCGCTCATCGCCCGGGACCGCACGACCGGGGTGCTGACCCTGGCCCGGGCGGCGTCGGCCCCGGACTTCTCCCAAGAGGACGTGGAACTCGCCGAGGACCTGGCCCGCCGGGCGGCCGTCGCCATCGACAACGCCCGCCACTACGCCCGGTCGCAGGGCATCACGCTCGAACTCCAGCGGGCCCTGCTCACCGAGCCCGGCAACCCGCACCCGAATCTCGACCTCGCCTCGCGATACCTGCCCTCCGGCACCAGCTCGGTCGTCGGCGGCGACTGGTTCGAGGCCGTCCGGCTGTCCTTCGGACGGACCCTGCTGGTCATCGGCGACGTGATGGGGCACGGCGTGGAGGCGGCAGTGGACATGAGCGACTACCGGGCGATGCTCCGGTACGTGGCCGGCACCGACCTGCCCCCGCACCGCATCCTGCGGCAGCTCGACACCCTGATCGCCGAGAAGGAGTCGGCCCGGCCCGCCACCTGCCTGCTCGCGCTCGCCGACCCGGCCCGCAACCGGTGCACCTACGCGAGCGCCGGCCATCTGCCGCCCGCCCTCATCGTGCCCGGCCGGGGGACCGAGCTGGTCCGGATCCCCACCGGCCCGCCGCTCGGCACCGGCCTCGGCGGGTACGAACCCGCGGTCGGGACGCTCAACCCGGACGAGGTGGTGCTGATGTACACCGACGGCCTGGTCGAGCGCCGCGACGAGGACATCGACGCCTCGCTGGCCCGGCTCGCCGACCTCCACCTGCCCGTCGCGGGCGACCTGGACGACCTGCTCGACTCCGTCGTCCACGGACTGGCCCCACGGGTCGCCGAGGACGACATCGCCGTGCTCGCCGCCCGCGTCCGGCCCCGCTGACGCTCGGCAGACCGCGCGGCGGCCGTCGATGCCACCATGGAAGACCGGGCCGGTCGGCGGACGGAGGCTGCGATGAGCCACGACTACCACTTCCACCTGGACCAGGGTGCCCACTCGGTCACGGTGACCGTGCGCCTCGGGTCGAGGCGCGAGCTGGAGATGCTGGTGGACGGCAAGGAAGTCGCCCACGAGCGGGTGCACGGGCACCAGGCCGAGACCCACCTGCTCTCGGCCGTGCTGCCCACGGACCCGCCGAAGCCGGTGAGCGCCCGGGTGGAGCTGCCGAGCAGGGGGCGCGGCGAGCCTTCGTGCGTCCTGGAGGTCGACGGCCGGAGCCTGCCGATGGCCTCGCGCGTGCCGGCCTGAGCCGATCGCCCGTCCGAGGCGGCGCGGACCGTGTGTTCTACGCGGCAGGGACCGCGTGTTCCCGGTGGCAGGACCGGTCACCGGGTCATCGCAGGGCCGCCCGGGCGGCCGCGAGGGCCGAGTCGCGACCGGACGTCAACTCGTCCTCGGTGTAGACCGGGACTTCGGTGGTCGGAGGGATGCCTGCGCCGTCGAAGTCCCGGCCCTGCGCGGTGAGATAGCGCTCGTTCGGGAGGTCGAACGTCCAGCCGTTGGGGAGGGCGCGTTCGAGGACGTCGGAGAACACGCCCTGGGTGGCGGCCCCGATGCGCACCGGTTGCGGGGAGCGGCCCATCAGGGCCATGGCCAGCGACTCGGCCGCGCTCATCGTGGCGCTGCTGGTCAGCAGCGCCACCGGGCCGGTGAACCGCGGCGCTGTCGTGGGGACGACGGGTACGCGCTGGGGGCGAGTCCAGGCGTCCGCGTGCCGGGGATCGTCTCGGGCCTGTTTGACGTAGCCGAGGTAGGGCCGATCCGTCAGGCGCGCGGCGAGCCGGAGCGCGAGACGGTCCGAGCCGCCGCCGTTGAGGCGCAGGTCGAGCACCAGGCCCCGGAGGGCGTGCGGGCCGCCGGTGCGTTCGGGGGTGAGGATCGTGTCCAGTGCGCGGTCGAGCTCGGCGGCGTCCTCCGCGTACCCGCCGTCGGCGGTGTAGTGCTGGAAGCCGGTGATCCGCAGGTAGCCGAGGCCACCGGGCAGGTCGGCGTAGGCGAGCCGCCCGGCCGCGAAGGTCGTGAGCGGCGCCCCCAGCGCCGCCTCGGTGGTCCGATTCGCCGCGTCCCGGAACGCCGGGTCGAGGACGGGGAGGGTACCCGGGCGCGGGTGCCAGATGCGCCCGACTGCCCCGGCGTCCACGCCGGTGTGGGCGTCGCCGAGGGGACGCAGCAGGTCGTCGAGGACGGCCAGCAGCTCGGGCGCCGGGGTACGGGCGTCCAGCCGGCTGCGGTACCGCTCCCGCAGGGCCGGCCAGTCGATGCCCTTGGCCGCGAAGAAGGGGTAGTTGTCGGCGAAGGTCGCCCAGACGGTGTCGAAGACCTGGCGGGGGTCGGCCCCGGGCGCACCGGGGGCCGGATCCGCGGGGGGGCGCCCGCGCCGCCGGCGCGCGGGGGCCCCCCCCCCCGCCGGCGGCGCGCGGTGGGGGTGAGACTCGCGGGGCGGGGTCGCCCCCCGCGCCGCGCCCGCCGCCCGGCGCGCGCGG
>NZ_JBHWBW010000487.1:0-5917 GCF_042735675.1 Kitasatospora sp. NPDC059571 | reverse complement strand
GGGCGGTGGGTGGGTGGGGGCGGGCGCGCGGGGGGGGGCCCCGCCCCCCCCCCGCCGGGGGGGGGGGGGGGCCCGCCGGGGGCCCCGCCCGCGGCTCCGGCGGCTCCCGGTGCGGGTGCGGCCGGCCGGTGGTCGGGCGGGGTGCCGGGGGGCGCACTGCCGAGGGCCTCGACGACCCGGTCGAGCCAGCGGCCGGCGGCCTCCTCGTAGTCGGGCTCGCAGTCGGTGCGCGGGACGAGGCGGGTCGCGCCGAGCTCGGCGAGGCGCTCGTCCAGACGGCGGCCGTGGCCGCAGAAGTCGCCGTAGCTGGAGTCGCCGAAGGCCAGGACGGCGTAGCGCAGCCCGGTGAGCGGGCCGCGGTCGGCCGCGGCCAGCGCCGTCCAGAAGGCGGCGCCGTTGTCGGGGGCGTCGCCGTCGCCGAAGGTGCTGGACAGGAAGAGCACCGGGACGCCCGCGGGGAGCGCGTCCGGGGCGGTGCCGTCCATGCCGACCAGCCGGGCCTGCCAGCCCGCCTCGGCCAGCCGGACGACCACGGCCCCGGCGAAGTCCTCGGCATTGCCGGTCTGCGACGCCCACACCACGGTGACCTCGCGCCCCGCGGCGGCCGGCCCGCCGGCGGGCGCCGGGGGCGCGAGCACGGCGGGTGCACCGGGCAGTGGCACCGCGGCGGGCAGCGCGGTACGGGAGAAGATGCCCGCGAGCACGCCGTCCACCCAGAGCGCGCGGTCCGCGTCGAACGGCGCATGGGCGGGGAGCACCGGGACGGCGTCCCGCGGCGGCGCCGTCCGCAGGCCGGCCAGGAAGCCCGCCAGATAGCGCCGTTCGGCCCCGGCGAGGTCGGGCGCCGCCAGGCCGTCGAGTCCGAGCAGGCTGCCGAGCCGCACCAGGTCGCCGTCCGGGTCGGCCGCGGGGAGGCCGTCGGCGGCGGCCTGCTCACGGACGGGGACGGGGACGGGGACGGGGCCGTGGACGGGGACGGGCTCGGCGGCAGCGGGCACGGTGGCGGCCTCCTCGGTCTGCCGGGCCGCCACCACACGGAGCGAGACGGCGCAGGCCTTGAACTCGGGCTGGAACGAGACGGGGTCGACGGCGTCGTTGGTGACGGCGTTGATGCTGAGGTACTCGCCGAACAGGTCGTTCCAGTGGAACGGGGCGAAGCAGGTGCCCGGCCGGACCCGGTCGGTGACCACCGCGGGCAGCACCGCCCGGCCGCGGCGGGAGGCGACCTCCAGGTGGTCGCCCGGGGCCACCCCCAGGGCGGCGGCGTCCTCGGGGTGGACCTCGACGAACGGCCCGGGGTTGAGCCTGGCCAGTTTGGCCACCTTGCCGGTCTTCGTCATGGTGTGCCACTGGTGCTGGAGCCGGCCGGTGTTCAGCACGAACGGGTAGTCTTCGTCGGGGAGTTCGGCGGCGGGCAGGTGCGGGCGGGCGTAGAAGCGGGCCCGGCCGGTGGCGGTGGGGAAGGCGAGCCGGGGGCGGGTGCCGTCCGGGCGCTCCAACAGGGCCTGGCTGACACCGTCGTTGAGGTAGCGGACCGGGTTGCGGTCGGGCCCGTCGGCGTCGGCGGCCGGCCACTGCACGGGGGTGCTGCGCAGCCGCTCGTAGCTGACGCCGCGCAGGTCCCAGCCGGTCCTCGGGTTCCAGGCCCGCTTCAGCTCCTCGAAGACCTCCTCGGAACTCGTGTAGGCGAACGCCTCCTCGTAGCCCATCGCGCAGGCGATCCGCGCGATCAACTGCCAGTCGGGAAGCGCCTGTCCGGGCGGGTCGAGGACGCCCTGCACCAGGGTGAGGTTCCGCTCGGAGTTGACCATGACCCCGTCGGACTCCGCCCAGAGCGTCGCCGGCAGCACCACGTCCGCGTACGCGTTGGTCTCGGTCTCGGCGAACACGTCCTGGGTGATCACCAGTTCGGCGGCCTCCAGGGCGGCGATGACGGTGCGCCGGTTGGCCACCGAGGCGACCGGGTTGGTGCAGATGATCCAGCAGGCCTTGATGTCGCCCGCCGCCATCCGCTCGAACAGCTCGACGGTGCCGCGGCCCGCCCCGACGGGCAGGCTGCCCGCCGGGATCCCCCACAACTCCTCCGTGAACGCCCGCTCCTCGTCGACCAGGACGGAGCGCTGGCCGGGCAGACCCGGGCCCATGTAGCCCATCTCGCGGCCGCCCATCGCGTTCGGCTGGCCGGTGAGCGAGAACGGCCCGGAGCCGGGACGGCAGATCGCCCCGGTGGCCAGGTGCAGGTTGACCAGGGCGTTGGTGTTCCAGGTGCCGTGGGTCGACTGGTTCAGGCCCATCGTCCAGCAGCTCATCCACTCGCCGGCCGCCCCGATCCACTCCGCGGCCTGCCGGATGTCCTCCTCCGGCAGGCCGGTGATCCCGGCGACCCGCGCGGGCGGGTAGTCCGCCAGGAACTCCGGCAGATCCTCCCAGCCCTCGGTGAACTCCGCGATGAACTCGGGGTCGGTCTGCCCGCCCTCGACCAGCAGGTGGAGCAGGCCGTTCAGCAGCGCGAGGTCCGTGCCGGGCCGGATCGGCAGGTGGAGGTCGGCCTTGTCGGCGGTCGCGCTGCGCCGCGGGTCCACCACGATCAGCTTGGCACCGGCCTTGACCCGGTCCATCATCCGCAGGAAGAGGATCGGGTGGCAGTCCGCCATGTTCGACCCGATGACGAGGAAGGCGTCCGCCTTGTCGAAGTCCCGGTACGAGCCCGGCGGGCCGTCCGCCCCCAGCGACAGCTTGTAGCCGGAGCCGGCGCCGGCCATGCACAGCCGCGAGTTCGACTCGATCTGCGCGGTGCGGACGAACCCCTTGGCGAGCTTGTTCGCCAGGTACTGCGCCTCCAGCGACATCTGCCCCGAGACGTAGAAGGCCAGGGCGTCCGGCCCGTGCTCGTCGAGGATCGCGCGCAGCCGGCGGGCGACCGCGGCCACCGCCGCATCGACGTCCACCTCGGTCGGACCGGCCTCGCGCTCCGTCCGGACGAGGGCCTTCGACAGGCGTCCGGGCGCGGCCATCAGGTCGGCGTGGGTCGCGCCCTTGGTGCAGAGCCGGCCCGCGTTCGCCGGATGGTCGGCGTCCCCGGCCGCCTTGACCGCCCGGCGCCGGCCGGACGGGTCCCGGGCCACGTCGAGGACGATCCCGCAGCCGACCCCGCAGTACGAGCAGACCGTGCGGACCCGGTCGGCCTTCGGTCCTGGCGCCGTCACCGGCACTCCCCCCACTAGGGTCGCGGTCCGCGCCGCCCGGCGCGGGGGCCGGGCGGGCGGCGGTGGGGATTCCCACGCTCAGCACGGTAGGAAGACCGGATTACCGGGCCGTCACACCCGGTGGGTGCCGGGGGTTAACCCCGCCGCACAGCGCGGCGGCCCACCGTGTGAGCCCGGGGCCGGGCGGTCCCGCTCCGGCCCGGGCGGTCCCGCGCCGGGCAGACCCGGGTCGGATGTCCCCGGGGTCAACCGTCCTCGCCGCTCTCCCCGCCGTCGCCGCCCGCCTCGCCCGACCAGGCCCGGTAGGCGGCCACCGCCGTCCGCAGGGTGGGGAAGATCCGCTCCTCGCCGACGGACGCGGTGAGGCCGTACACGTCGAGCTCCTCCCGGAGGTCCTGCTTCACCCGGGCGAAGGCGAACACGATGCCGCGCCCGGCGAGTTCACGGCGCAGCTCGTCCACCGAGTCCAGCGCGGTGATGTCGACCTCGACGTTCGCCTCCGCGCTCAGCACGAACCAGCGCGCGGGCTCCGCCTGCTCGTCCACCGCCGCCAGCGCGCGCCGCCGGAAGTCCTCGGCATTGGCGAAGAACAGCGGGGAGTCGTAGCGGTAGACCACCAGCCCGGGGACGGTCGTGGCCGACGGGTAGTCGTCGACGTCGTGCATGCCGGGCACGCCCGGCACCGTGCCCAGGACGGCGTCGTGCGGCCGGGCGACGCGGGTGAGCAGCTCGGCCACCGACAGGGCCACGGCCAGCAGCACCCCGTACAGGATGTCCAGGACCAGCACGCCGACCAGGCAGCCGAGCGCCAGCAGCAGCTCCCGGCTGCGGAAGGCGGCCAGCCGCCGGAAGCCCGCGACGTCGATCATCCGGACCGCCGCGTAGACCACCAGCGCCCCGAGCACGGCCGTCGGGGTGTGCGTGAGCAGCGAGCTCAGGAAGAGCAGGACGGCGAGCACCGCCGCGTCCGCGACCAGCGCGTACACCTGGGTGCGGCCGCCCGCGGACTTGGCGAGGGTCGTGCGGCTGGCGCTGCTGCTCACCGGGAAGCCCTGGAACAGTCCGGCGCCCACGTTGGCCGCGCCCAGAGCGAGCAGCTCCTGGTTCGGGTCGAGCCGCTCCCCGGCGGCCCGGGACTCGAAGGCGCGCGCGGTCAGCGTGCCGTCCGTGTAGCCGACCAGCAGGACGCCGAGCGCGGGCAGCGCCAGCTTGGTGAAGTCGCCGAGGTCCGGCAGGGTCGGCCGGGGCACGCCGGCCGGGATCGCGCCGATCACCGCGATCCCGTGGTCCTCCAGGGAGAACGCCGAGACCACCACCGTCCCGAGGATCAGCGCCAGCAGCGGCCCGGGCAGCCGCCGGAACCACCGGCCGGCCGCGAAGAGGAAGAGCAGCGCCGCCGCGGACATCGCCACCGTGCCGGGGCTCAGCTGCGACAGGTTGTCGACGAAGGAGCGCAGCTGCGGGAAGAACCCCTCGCCCTCGGTCGGCACCCCGGTGAGCTTGGTGAGCTGGTCCACCATCATGATGAGTGCCACGCCCGCCAGGTACCCCACCAGGACCGGCCGCGACAGCAGGTCCGCGACGAACCCCAGCCGCGCCACCCACGCCACCGCGAAGAAAAGCCCCACCACCAACGCGAGCGCGGCGGCCAGCCCCGCGTAGCGCGCCGGATCGCCGCCCGCGAGCGGCCCGACCACCGTCGCCGTCATCAGCGCAGTGGTCGACTCCGGTCCCACCGACAACAGCCGCGACGAGCCGATCAGCGAGTACACCGCCAGCGCGGGCAGGATCGCCCAGAGCCCGGTTACCGGAGGCAGGCCCGCCACGCCCGCGTACGCCATCACCTGCGGCACCAGGTACGCCGCCACGGTCACGCCGGCGAGCAGGTCGCCGCGCAGCCACGCCCGCCGGTACGACCGCAGGACGGCCAGGCCCGGCAGTCCGGGCAGGTAGTTCCGCCATCCCCCGCCGTCGCCGGGCTCCCCGCCGCCCCCCGGCCCGCCGCTGCGCTGCGCCATGGGACTCCCGTGTCCTGCCGTCCGGCCGCTCGTGCCGGAGCGGCGCCGGCCGGCCGCGCGGGCGGCCGGTCACGGCCCCGCCCGGGCGGCCCCGAATTCCTGGGAGGCCGGCCGGACCGCCCCGACTGCGGTCGGCCGGCTCCCGGTCAGGCGGCCAGGACCTTGTCCTTGGCCCGCTGGAACTCCTCCTCGGTGATGTCGCCGTGGTGCTTGAGGTCGGCCAGCCGGGCGAGGTCGTCGACGTTCGACGACGGGCTCCGGGTGCCGGCCACCTCGCGGATGTGGGCGTCGAGCTGCTGCTCGGCCTCGGCCGCCCGCCGGCCCTCGCGGATCCCCATGCCCTTGCCGCGCGCGATCAGGTAGACGAACACGCCGAGGAACGGGAGCACGATCAGGAACACCGACCAGCCGGCCTTGCCCCAACCACTCAGGTCGTCATCGCGGAAGAGGTCCGTGAAGACCCGGAACAGCAGGAAGATCCACAGCACCCAGAGGAAGATCCACATCGTGGTGACGAAGATGTTGAGCAACGGGTAGTCCACGACGGCCTCCACTCGTCCGCGGGCGGCCCAGCGCTCCGGGCGGCCCTGCCGGCGGGAGGGCCCGGGCGCACCCGGGCCGGTCCCGGCTTCCACGATCGGAGCCGGGGCACCCACGCGCACCACCCGCCGGGGGTGATCACGCGACGGGTGG
>NZ_JBHWBW010000486.1:0-5930 GCF_042735675.1 Kitasatospora sp. NPDC059571 | reverse complement strand
GGGTCGCGGGGTGTCTGCGGGGCTGGGGCGGGGGGGGGGCGCCGCGGTGGCGAGGCGGGGGGGGGGGGGGGGGGGGGGGGGGCGGCCGGCCCCCCCCCCCCCCCCCCCCGACGCCGTGTCACACCGTGATGCCGTCGTCCTCCACCGAGGTGCGGCCCGGGGTGTCCGGCTTCCCGGCCGTCGCCGTCAGGCCGTCCGGCACGACCAGCGGCTCGTCGTCGGGCACCGCGGCCGCCGCCCGCCACCAGAGCGTCAGCGGCGGCGGCTCGGCCGGCTCGAAGGGCGTGCCCGGCCGCGGTACCGCCAGTGCGGCGCCGAGCGCCTGCGCCGCTGCCACCGTCCGCTCCGCGGGCTCCTCCCACGGGTGCGGCGCGAGGTTGAAGGTGCACCAGTGGATCGGCAGCAGCAGGCCGCCGGACAGGTCCAGGTGGGCCCGCACCCCCTCCTCGGGGGTCATGTGCACCTCGGGCCAGAAGTCGCTGTACGCGCCGATCTGCACCATCGTCGCGTCGAACGGGCCGAGCCGGCGGCCGATCTCGGCGAAGCCCGGGAAGTACCCGGTGTCCCCGCTGTGGAAGACCCGGTGCTCGGGCCCGGCGACCGCCCAGGACGCCCAGAGCAGGTACGGGCTGGTGCGCGGGCCGCGGCTGCAGTAGTGCCTGGCCGGGGTGGCGGTCAGCGTCAGGCCGGCCACCTCGGCCGACTCCCACCAGTCCAGCTCGACGATCCGCCGGGGCGGCACCCCCCAGTGCTCCAGGTGCGCGCCGACGCCCAGCGGCACCGCGAACACCGCCTCGGTGGCGGCCAGCGCCCTGATCGTCGGCATGTCCAGGTGGTCGTAGTGGTCGTGCGACACCACGACCACGTCCACCGGCCCGAGGTCGGCCAGCGGCAGCGGCACCGGGTGCAGCCGCTTGGGGCCGATGCCCGGGAACGGCGAGCAGCGCTCGCCCCACACCGGGTCGAACAGCACCCGGCGGCCGTCCAGTTCGGCGAGGACCGTGGCGTGGCCGAGCCAGG
Source organism: Kitasatospora sp. NPDC059571 (assembly GCF_042735675.1). Taxonomy (NCBI): domain Bacteria; kingdom Bacillati; phylum Actinomycetota; class Actinomycetes; order Kitasatosporales; family Streptomycetaceae; genus Kitasatospora; species Kitasatospora sp. NPDC059571. The sequence goes on along the minus strand of NZ_JBHWBW010000486.1, from coordinate 4,910 downwards.
TCATCCGCAGCCCTGAGGCGGGCGGTGCGGCCAGGTCGGCGGGGCGCAGCCGGTGCAGCGGCACGGGTGCGGCCGGCAGGCGCCGGGTGCGGTCACCGGTCAGCTGCGCCCGGGTGACCTCCAGCGGGGAGCGGTCGTACACCAGCCGCCGGGTCGGGACCGGGTTCTGGAAGGCGCCGTCGCGGAACTGCGGGGAGCGGCGGATCCGGGCCAGCCGTTCGCCGCGCGGCTCCGCGCCGAAGGCGTCGGTGCGCACCCGGTGCCAGGTGCTGCGGCGGATCCGCGCCTGGACGTCGGGGTCCGACAGCGAGGTGGAGACCGTCGAACCGAGCTGTGCGGCGAGCGCCGCCGCACGGGCGATCCAGGGGACGGAGCTGGGCACGGCACCTCCACGGTCGGGACATCCGCACTGCGTCGGCCGGGGACCGGCCGCCGGAGGACGGCATGCCGGACGCGCACGGTGGCGGCCGACGGGCCCCGTTCCGTACGACGGCCGTCGCACCGGACACTACCCGTCCTGGCCCGTGCCGGCCCGGTCGAAACATGATCGGGCGGGCCGTTCGGCGGACCGCGCCGACCGCGTGCCCGGGGCCGGCGCGGGCCCGGCCCCGACCTGCGGGGCGGGCCCGGGGCGGCGGCTCAGGCGTAGAAGCGGGTGATCGTCTCCGCCACGCAGTGCGGCTTGGGGCTCGCCTCGCTGGAGATGGTGAACCGGACGACGGCCTGCACCCCGCCGGGCACCTCGTCGACGGAGAGCAGCTCGGCGGTGGCGCGGACGGCGGTGCCGACCGGCAGCGGGGCCGGGAAGCGGACCTTGTCCGAGCCGTAGTTGAGTGCCATCGCGATGCCCTCGACGCCGTAGCACTCCGTGGCGAGCACCGGGATCAGCGACAGCGTGAGGTAGCCGTGCGCGATCGTGCCGCCGAACGGGCTCTCCTTGGCGCGCTCCGGGTCGATATGGATCCACTGGTGGTCGCCGGTCGCATCGGCGAACAGGTTCACCCGCTCCTGGTCGACGGTGTGCCACGCGCTGGTGCCGAGCTCGGTGCCGACCGCGGCGGTCAGATCGGCCAGCGATGCGAAGGTCGTCAAGGTGCGCTCCAGATGGGGGAGGGGCTCCGGACCCCGCCGGGCGCGGCTGCTCCGCCCGCACGGGACAGTCGGAGAGTATGCCTACCCACCGGTCACATGTCAGCGGGGGCCGGGGCCGGCCGCAGCCGCCGCCCGCCGACCAGCTCCGGGGTCAGTGCCACATAGACCGGCCCGGGACCGCCCACCCAGGGACGCAGGCCCCCCGCGTACAGGTCGTCGGCCGCCGCGCGCTCGCGCACCACCGCCGCCCGGCCGTGCACCAGGACGCTCCAGCCCGTCCGGGTGGCGGGGTCGAGCAGGTCGGCCTGGAACGCGGCCACCGTGCCGTCCAGGGCGCGCGCGGTCGCACTGTCGGCCCGCAATGCCAGCACCAGCCGCCCGTCCGGGGCCAGCTCGAAGGCGACCGGCAGCACCGCGGGCAGGGCGTGCTCGGTGTACACCACCCGCCCGACGGGCACGGTTGCCAGCAGGCGGCGGCACTCCGCCTCGCTCAGCTCCTCCACGGGATCCTCGTACCTCATAGCACGATGGTGGGACGGTCCCCGGGTGGCCGGTAGGGCCGATGGTCCCGGTCCGGCAGTGCCTACGGCGGTAGCTTGTCGCCCGAGAGCGGAGCAGGCGAAGGGGGCGGTCCGGGGTGGGCGGCGGCATCGAACTGGTGGTCATCGGGGCGGACGGCGGGCCCGAGCGGGCGTACGCGGCCTCGGCCTCGGCCGGGTCCGGGGCGGCGGCCCTCGCCGCGGCCCTGCCCGGGCGGACCTTCGACGCGGGCACCCGCGGGTGCCGGGTCACCGCGCTGCCGCCGGACGCGGACGCGAACGCGATGCTCACCGCCGTCCGCGCGGCCGCCGGCAGACCCGCCCGCTGGCTGGTCGTGGCCCTCCTCGGCCAGCTGGCCGCCGACCCGCGCGGCAGACGGGTCGCCCTGGTCACCGCCGGATCCACCCCGGACAACGCCTACCGGCGCGGACTGGCCTGGGACTGGGTGGTCAGCGCCATGGTGCACGGCGACCAGGAGGAGACCCTGCTGCTGGTCGACGCGGTCGCCGACCGGGACACCTGGACGGCCCTCGCCGACGAGGACGCGGCCGGGGAGCTTCTCGGCCACTCGCGCGTCCCGCTCTGGGGGCGGATCTCCCGGCTGCGCACCGGCCGGCGCGGCCGCGACGCGGTCCGGCCCGGCGGCGACGGCTCGTTCAGCCGCCACCTCGGCGAACTCCTGGAGCACGGCGTCCCCGGGGCGCCCGCCGCGCTCGGTCCGCAGGAGCTGCACCCGCTCCTGGATGCCGAACTCGCCCGTCGGGAGGGAGCGGCGGCCGATGCCGCATCCGTCCGCTCGCTCGTTCCGGCCGAGGGCGGACGGCTGTTGATGCGCAATCGGGCCGCCGTTCGGGGCGCATTGGCCGGATTGTCGCTTTCCGAAGAACTGTTGTCCGTTCTGTGGCGCGAAAACGCCCCGATCGATCCGCCCAACGCGTAAGGTCGGACCGCCTTGGGTGTTCCCGGGCGGGGGCGGAGTGGCGAAGAACCGATGCTTCCGGTGGTGACCACACGAAGGTACGGCGGACGACTTCTGCGACCATGGCCACGGACGGGGCCGGGCGCGATGAGGTGGGGCGATGCGGCAGCGCGGAAATGTGTTGCGCCCTGGGGCGGTTGGGGTCGGTGGGGCGGTACTGCTGTTCCTCCTGGCGGCCTGTGGCGGCAGCGGGTCGGCGGCTTCCGCCGATCGTCTCGGTACCCCTGTGACGGGTGTTCCGGGCGGGACTGCGGTAACTCCTTCGGGTGGTTCGGGCAACGCGACGTCCGCTCCCACGGAAGGTGCCGAAGGGGCCGTCGGGCGCGATGTGCTGAGGGCGTATCAGGGCTGGTGGACCGCACAGGCGGACGCATTCGCCCGATCGGATTCGGACGGTTCCCAACTCCGTGTGTACTCCACCGGAACCGCGTTGAGCGACGCGCTCGCAAGCCTCCACCAGCTGCACGAGGCGAAGCTCGTGATGACCGGCGCCCCGCACCCCTCTCCGCTGGTGCGATCCCTGGATCTCAAGGCGGATCCGCAGAGCGCCGTCGTCGAGGATTGCCTCGATGTGACGGATTGGCACCAGACGGACGCCGCGACCAAGGCCGTAAAGGACCCGAAACAGCGGTTCACGCGCTACATCGCAACCGTTTCGCTGCGCAAGAACGGCAATCGCTGGATGATCGTTGACTTCAAGCGCGAGGTGGGCCGCACATGTTGAGGACGGTCATTCGGGCACTCCTCGTGATCGGAATGCTCGCCGCCACCGCGGCCCCCGCTGCTGCCAAGGACCCCGGCGGTGACGTGAATCCGTGTGCCGTCCGGGATATCTGCGTGATCGTCACCGAACCGGGCGCCACCCCCGACCCCGGGTCCGGGGGCGGCGGGTCGTCCGGCGGTGGTGACGGCGGCGTGCAGATGTGCAGCTGGAACGGGCAGCAGTGGCCCTGCTGGGACGACGACCTCGGTTGGTTCAGCAGTGCGGACGGCTGCTACTACAAGGCCTCCGACCCGCAGCCGCCGGCCGGCGACCCCTCCTGGGGCGGGCACGACGCCTCGCAGGGCGCGGTGTACGAGGTCAACTGCCGCGGTGTCGGCGGACAGCTGAGCCCGAAGCCGCCGATGTTCTTCGCCCGGCCGCCGGGCGGCCCGCCGCCGCCGGACCGGCCGTACGACCTGGGGATGAAGGCCCTCGCGAAGATCCACTTCGATACGCCCGACGTCCATGCGGCCCCCGGGACCACCGCGGTGGTCGGGGCGCCGGTCTGGCTCTGGTACACCGCGACGGGGACCACCTCCGGCACCCAGACCGCCGTCGCCAAGGGACGGACGCTCAGCGTGACGGCGACCGCCACCCTCACCAAGGTGCACTGGGACACCGGGGACGGGTCCGGCGCCGACTGCACGGGCCCCGGCACCGCGTACACGCCGGGCGCCCGGGCCGACCGGCCGCCGTGCGGGTACACCTACCGCACCGCCTCGGCGGGCCAGCGGGACCAGCAGTACTACCTCACCGCCACCCTGACGTGGCACGTCGAGGCGGTCCGCTCCGACACCGGCGCCCGGGTCTTCACCGTCGACTTCCCGGTCACCAGCGACCGGCCGCTGCCGCTGAAGGTCGCCGAGGTGCAGGCCCTGAACTGACCGCAGCGCAGTGACCCGAACGATCCGACGTGACGAACCGCCAGAAAGGCCGCAGCCGGTGGACACCCGCAACTTCCCGACCCCGAGCACCGGCACCGCACCCCTCGCCGCCGACCCCGTCCGGCCAGCACCGCACGTACCGGCCCGGACGCTGCGCGCCCGCCGGCGCCGGCCCGCGGTGCTGGCCATGGCGGTCGCGCTGATCGCCGCGGGAGGCCTGGGCGGCGCGGTGCTCTACAACAGCTCCGGCCAGCGGATCGCCGTCCTCGCGCTCGCCCGCGACGTGCCGATGGGTCAGACCCTCACCGCGGACGACCTGGTGGTCGCGCACATCGCCGGGGACCCGGCGCTGCGCCCGCTGGACGCCCGCGACCGGGCCCGCGCCGTCGGGCTGCGTGCCACCACCGACCTCCGGCGCGGCGCGCTGCTGCTCAAGGCCGACCTGACCAGCGACCCCGCGCTCCAGCCGGGCCAGCAGGTGGTCGGCCTGGCCGCGAAACGGACCCAGCTGCCGGCCGGCCGGCTGCAGCCCGGTCTCCAGGTGCTCGTGGTCTACACCCCGGACGCCAAGGCGGACGCGGCAGCGGCCGCCCGCACCCCGGACACGCTGTCCGCCGTGGTGGTCACCGTCGGCCGGGTGGACAGCGACGGC
>NZ_JBHWBW010000485.1:0-5934 GCF_042735675.1 Kitasatospora sp. NPDC059571 | reverse complement strand
AGCGCGCGCTCGGCGGCGGCGGCGCTGCCCGCCGCACCGACCTCCACCTCGGGCTCGGCGGCGAGCGTCGCGGCCAGCGCCTCGGCGAAGATGCGGTGGTCGTCGACCACCAGGACGCGAATACGCCCCATCGTCCGTCCCCCCTGCTCCGGCCCGGCCCCCACCGGTACCGGACTCAGCGTACGGGGTGGCTGCCGGACCGGTGGGGGATTGGTGAAGTTTCTTCATCCCCTGGTGGTTTGACCTTCGCTCGACATGCACGAACGGTGGCCGGGGGTGCCATGGGCCCCCGGCGGGGGCCGGGGGCGGCGACCGGGCAGGTGGGAGGTGTCAGGCGAGCCGGCGGGCCCCCGCGGCGGGGGTGGCGGCGAAGGTGCGCGGGGCCGCGTAGCCGGCGGCGGTGAAGGCGGCGGTGACGGCGTCGGCCACGGCGTCCAGCCGCTCGGCGGTGACCAGGGCGATCACCGAGCCGCCGAAACCGCCGCCGGTCATCCGGGCGCCGAGCGCGCCAGCGGCGACGGCCGTGTCGACCGCGAGGTCGGTCTCCGGGCAGGAGACCCGGTAGTCGTCGCGGAGCGAGGCGTGGCCGGCGGTGAGGATCGGCCCGAGGGCGGCGAGGTCGCCGGCGTCCAGCAGGGCGACGGCCCGCTCCACGCGGGCGTTCTCGGTGACCACGTGCCGCACCAGCGGGCGCAGTTCCGCGGGCAGCCGGTCGAGGGCGGCGGGCAGGCCGGCCGGGTCGAGGTCGCGCAGGGCGGCGAGGCCGAGCAGCGCGGCGGCGCGCTCGCAGCCGGCGCGCAGTTCGGCGTAGGCGCCGTCGGCGAGGTCGTGCTTGACCCCGGTGTCGACGACCAGCAGGCGCAGGCCGGCGCCGGCGAGGTCCAGCGGGACCTGCCGCTGGGCGAGGTCGCGGGTGTCGAGGAAGAGGGCGTTGCCCTCGGTGCAGCAGACCGAGGCCATCTGGTCCATGATCCCGCAGGGCACCCCGACGAAGGCGTTCTCGGCCCGCTGGGCGAGCCGGGCGAGCGCCGGGCCGTCGAGGCCGAGGCCGTGCAGGTCGTTGTAGGCGGCGGCGAGGACGCACTCGATGGCCGCGGAGGAGGAGAGCCCGGCGCCGGTCGGCACGTCGCTGTCGATGTGCACGTCGGCGCCGCCGACGTCGTACCCGGCCGCGCGCAGCGTCCAGACCACCGCGGCCGGGTACTTGGCCCAGCCGTCCACCGTGCCGGGGGCCAGATCGGCGACCACGAGCTCCACGGCCGCGCCGCCGGCCTGCTCGCTGTGCAGCCGCAGCACGCCGTCGGCACGCAGCCGCACGGTGGCGCGGGCCGCGTGCGGCAGGGCGACGGGCAGCACGAAGCCGTCGTTGTAGTCGGTGTGTTCGCCGATCAGGTTGACCCGGCCGGGCGCCGCCCAGATTCCTTCGGGGGCGGCGCCGTCGCGGACGGACTGGGGACCGGTCATCAGGCTCGCTTCTCCAGGGTGAAGGCCCAGGCGTCGGCGACGATGTCGTCGAGCTCGGGGCGGCGGGGGCGCCAGCCGAGCGCCTCGTGGGCGCGGGCGGCGGAGGCGACCAGGACGGCCGGGTCGCCGGGGCGGCGGTCGGCGGTGACGACGGGGATCTCGCGGCCGGTGACGCGCTTGACGGACTCGATGACCTCGCGGACCGAGAAGCCGTTGCCGTTGCCGAGGTTGCAGATCAGGTGCTCGCCCGGGGTGGCCGCGTCGAGGGCGAGCAGGTGGGCCTCGGCGAGGTCGGCGACGTGGATGTAGTCGCGGATGCAGGTGCCGTCCGGGGTCGGGTAGTCGTCGCCGAACACGGAGATGTGCGGGCGCTGCCCGAGCGCGGCCTGGAAGACCAGCGGGATGAGGTGCGACTCGGGGTCGTGCCGCTCGCCGTACGCGCCGTAGGCGCCGGCCACGTTGAAGTAGCGCAGCGAGACCGCGGCCAGGCCGTGCGCGACCGCCTCACTGGTGATCAGGTGGTCGACCGCCAGCTTGGTCGCGCCGTAGGTGTTGGTGGGTGCGGTGCGGGCGCTCTCCGCGATCGGCACGATCTCGGGCTCGCCGTACACGGCGGCGGTGGAGGAGAAGACGAGCGTGCGCACGCCGGCCTTGCGCATCGCGGAGACCAGCTCCAGCGAGCCCGCCACGTTGTTGCGCCAGTACTTCTCGGGGTCGGCGACGGACTCGCCGACCTGCGAGGAGGCGGCGAAGTGCAGCACGCCGTCGAAGGAGGCGTCGAGCACGTCGGCCGCGTCCTGGATGCGCCCGCGGACGAACTCCGCGCCCGCCGGCACGCCCTCGGCGAAGCCGGTCGACAGGTCGTCGAGCACGGTGACCTGGTGGCCCGCCTCCAGCAGGTGGGCGGCGACCACACTGCCGACGTAGCCGGCGCCACCCGTGACCAGGTACTTCCTCATGATGCGACCTCCCGCAGGCGCTGCGCCGCCGCTTCCGGCGACACATCGTTGACGAACGCGTCCATGCCGGACTCCACTCCGGCCAGGAACTTGAGCTTGCCTACCGTACGACGGATCGTGAACAGCTCCAGATGCATCGCCAGCTCGCCTCCCCCGGCGGAGGAGGGCGCCTGGTGCCAGGCGGAGATGTACGGCGTCGGTGCGGCCTGCTCATTGTGCCCGGGCTCGATGAACAGCCGGTCGAAGCGGCGGAGCAGCTCCAGGTACAGCCCGGGGAACTCGGCGCGCTCGGCCTCCTCCAGCGCGGTCAGGTCAAGGACGCGGCGGTGCGGGTACAGGTGGATCTCGTAGGGCCAGCGGGCGGCGAACGGGACGAACGCCGTCCAGTGCTCGCCGGCCAGCACCACCCGTTCGCCGGTGCGCTCGGCGGCGAGCAGGTCCTCGAAGAGGTTGCGGCCGGTGTCCGCCCGGTGCCGCCGGGCCTGCTCGGCCATCCGCACCGTGCGGGGGGCGGTGAAGGGGAGGGCGTAGATCTGGCCGTGCGGGTGGGCGAGGGTGACGCCGATCTCCGCGCCGCGGTTCTCGAAGCAGTAGACCTGCTCGATGCCGGGGCGGGCGGAGAGGTCTGCGGTGCGGTCCGTCCAGGCGTCGAGCACCAGGCGGGCGTGCGGCTCGTCGAGGTCGGCGAAGGAGAGCCCGTGGTCGGCGGTGAAGCAGACCACCTCGCAGCGGCCGGCGCCGGGGCCGGCCGCTGCGAACGGGTGCGGGTGGCCGGTGACGTGCCGGGCGGCGTCGGCGGAGAGCGAGGGGAAGCGGTTCTCGAACACCGCCACCTGGTAGTCGGCGGCCGGGATCTCGGAGCGCCGGCCGTCGCGGGACGGGCAGAGCGGGCACTCGTCGGCCGACGGGTGGTAGGTGCGGCCCTGCCGGTGGGCGGCGATGGTCACCCAGTCGCCGGTGGCCGGGTCGCGGCGGATCTCGGAGAGGCCGGCCACGGGCTCCAGCGGGCGCAGGTCGGTGGAGTCCCGGTCGGCAGCGTCGCCCGCGTCGAAGTAGAGGAGTTCGCGGCCGTCCGCGAGCTTGGCAGTGGTCTTCTTCACGGTGGACGCGCTCCGATCTCTCGTTATCCAACATAGTCGAACAGCACCGATCAGAAGTCAACATCCCCGGGCATGGCCGACCGATGTCCGCACCTCGGGGGTGTCAGGCGGTCCGGGCCACCCGGTCCAGCAGGCCCGTCCGGGCCGCGACGGCCGCGGCCTCCAGCCGGGAGCGGGCACCCAGCTTCACCAGGACGCGCTGCACGTGCGTCCTGGCGGTGCTGGCGGCGATGCCCATGCCGGCCGCGATCGCGGCGGTGTCCTCGCCCTCGGCGATCCTGGCCAGCACCTGGGCCTCGCGCCGGGTCAGCAGCCGCAGCAGGCGCAGCGCGTCGTCGTCCGGTGCGGCGGCGGGCTGCAGCAGCGCCTCGAACGCGCCCTGCAGCACCTCGACCGCCACCGCCGCCTCGCCGGCCCTGACCCGGGCGATCGCCCGTTCCACGACCTCGATCCGCTCGTCGCTGCGGACGTACCCGGCGGCGCCGGCGGCGAAGGCGGCGGCCACCCGGCCGGGCTCGCCGACCGGCCCCAGCACCACCACCGGCACCTCGGGGCGCCCGCGCCGCAGCGCGCGCAGCACGGCGGCGAGCTCGCCGTCGGCCGGGCCGCCGTCCTCGCGGCCCGCGACGCCCAGCAGGCAGACCTCCGGACGGCGGCCGGCCAGCAGCCCGTCCGCGGCGGCGGCGGGTGCCCCCACCGCGAGCACCCGGTGCCCGCGCAGCTGGAGGGCGGCGCCCAGCGCCTCGGCCAGCAGCCGGTGGTCGTCGACGATCACGAGCCGAACGCCCACAGCGCCCTCCAGTCCCGGTGCGGCCGATGGGCCCGCGACCGCCCCGGCCCGGCGATTGACGCACCATCACAGCGCATCGACGCCCGCTCCGCCAGGGCGCCTGCACCGGGAAACGACGAAGACCCCCGCCGCGAGGCGGGGGTCTTCGTTCTGTACGGAGCCCCCATGCGGAATCGAACCGCAGACCTTCTCCTTACCATGGAGACGCTCTACCGACTGAGCTATAGGGGCCTGTTCTCCGGCCGGCTGGCCGTTCCTTCGAACGAGGAAGACATTACAGGGCGGGCGGCCCGGAAGGGAAATCGATCGGCCGTCGGACCGTGTCACGGCCCCTGGACGCCCTCGCCGCAGTGCGCCCGGTCGAACCGCTCGCGCGCCGCGACCACCGAGCCGGCGTACTCCTCCACCCCGCTGCCCAGCGGCGCGATCCGCTCCGCGAGGGCCCGGCCGAGCGGCAGCAGGCCGTAGACCACCCGCGGCGGGGTCTCGGGGTGGACGGTGCGCAGCACCAGGCCGTCCCGCTCCAGCGCGCGCAGCGACTGGGTCAGCATCTTGCGGCTCACCCCGCCGACGGACCGCTGCAGCTCGGAGAACCGCTGCTCACCGCAGGAGTGCAGGCTCAGCACGAGCAGCAGGGACCACTTGTCGGCGAGCTCCGCGAACACGTCCCGGCTCGGGCAGAACGCGGCGAAGATGTCGAACTCCTGGTCGGAGGAGTGCGCGGGATCGGACTGCTGTGTGGCCATGCCCCCAGGGTAGCGGGCCGGTCTCCATTCGAGGGTTGGTAACTTTTAGAAACCTGGTCTACATTGGAGACCGAGCGCGGCGCCCACCCGGCGGTGCCGCGTCCGCCGTCCCGCCCCGACCTCACCGAGGAGCACCCCGCCATGACGTCCACCCCCCGCCCCACCGTCGCGATCGCCTACCACTCCGGCTACGGCCACACCGCCGTCCTGGCCGAGGCGGTGGCCCGCGGCGCCGCCGCGGCCGGTGCCGACACCGTGCAGATCGCGGTGGACGCCATCACCGAGGAGCAGTGGTCGCAGCTCGACGCCGCCGACGCGATCGTCTTCGGCTCGCCGACCTACATGGGCACCGCCTCCGGCGCGTTCCACACCTTCGCCGAGGAGACCTCCAAGCGCTGGTTCGGCCAGGTCTGGAAGGACAAGCTGGCGGCCGGCTTCACCAACTCCGGCTCCAAGAGCGGCGACAAGCTGCACACCCTGCAGTTCTTCACGGTGCTGGCGGCGCAGCACGGCATGCAGTGGATCAGCCTCGGCCTGCACCCGGGCTGGAACTCCTCCACCGCCTCGGAGAACGACCTCAACCGGCTGGGCCTGTTCCTCGGCGCCGGCGCGCAGACCCACACCGACCAGGGCCCCGAGGGCGTGCACAAGGCGGACGTCGCCACCGCCGAGCACCTCGGCGAGCGGGTCGCGCAGCAGGCCGCGATCACCCTCGCCGGCCGGGCCGCACTGGCCGCCTGAGCACCGCTCACCCGCCGGCCGCCGCACCCCCGTCCAGTACGAGGGAGCGGCGGGCGGCGGCGGGCCGGGCCGCGCCCCGGGTCTCCCGCAGGCCGAGCAGGCCGAGCAGCGCGAGCCCCCCCAGCCCCGCCCGG
>NZ_JBHWBW010000484.1:0-5940 GCF_042735675.1 Kitasatospora sp. NPDC059571 | reverse complement strand
AGGCCGCCCACGGCGCCGAGGCGGTCCGCCGGGCCGCCGAGCTCAGCCCCGACGTCGTTCTGTTGGACGTCCGGATGCCCGGCATGGACGGGGTGGAGGCCACCCGCCGGATCGTCGCGGCGGGCGGGCGCTGCCGGGTGCTGGTGCTGACCACCTTCGACATGGACGAGTACGCGCACGCGGCGCTGCGGGCCGGGGCGAGCGGCTTCCTGCTCAAGGACGCGCTGCCGGAGGAACTGCTCGCCGGCATCCGGGCGGTCGCCGGCGGGGACGCGGTGATCGCGCCGAGCCTCACCCGGCGGCTGCTGGACGCCTACGCCCACCGGCTGCCGGGCGGCGGGCCCGCCGGCGATCCCCGCCTCGGCGCGCTCACCGACCGGGAGCGCGAGATCCTGCTGGCCGTCGGCCGCGGCTGGACCAACGGGGAGATCGCCGAACGCCTGGTGCTGGCGGAGTCCACGGTGAAGACCCACGTCGGCCGGGTGATGGCGAAGATCGGTGCCCGGGACCGGATCCAGGCCGTCATCTTCGCCCACGACCTCGGCCTGACCCGGGCCGCCGAGCCCGGCTGACGCCCCGCCACCGGTCACCGGGCCGCGACCCAGGCCGCCTGCCGTGCGGCCGGTGCGGGTCCCGAGCACGGGCAGGGGCACTGCGGCCGGACCGGCACCGGAGCGGTTCGGGCGGTGACCGCAGCCCGGCCCGGTACCGCCGTCCGGCCGAGCGGGGACGCCGGCGACCACGGCACCCGCTTCGCCCATTCGGCGGTGGCGACCACCGCTTCCGCGGGACGGAACGGGCGGCGGGTGCGCGGCGCCGGGCGGGCCTCCGGCGACCCCGGTCCGTCGGTGGCGGCCGCGGGGCCGGAGGACCTGACGGACCGGGGGACCAGGACGGTGCCGGGGGCCGTCCCGCGGTCGTCGAGAATTGGGGTGTTGACGCAGATCGAGGTGCTCATACCGACCTCCGCAGCAGTGCTGGTGGTGCCCTCGCGGCGCCGGCCGTCCGGCCGGTACCCGGGACCGCCGCCGGGGTCTCCCACCGGTCGGGCACCGGTCGGGCCGGTCGTCCCGCTGTCCACGCTAGGCGCCCGGGGGCCGCCGACCGTGGTACCCGGGGACGGAACATGCCGGCCCGGGTGGTACCGCGGTATCACGCCGTTCGCGTTGCGGTCGCCCGGGGGCGCCGTAGGGTCACAGCTGATGTCCACCACCACCGCGCCCCGCCGCGGCGCGGCCCCGAAGGCCCTGGCGCTCGCCGCCGGCCTCCTCCTGGCCGCGACCGCCTGCAGCTCCGCCGCGCCCGGGCTCTCCGCGGCCCCGTCGCCCGCACCCGGCAGTTCCACTGCTGCCGCCACCGGCCCGTCGGGCCCGGCCGCCGCACCGGCCGGCCTGCCCGGCATGCCGCCACTGCTCGACCCCCACGACCTGTACGCCGCGGACCGCCCCGGGCAACTGTCGTCCGCCGTGCAGGGCTTCCCGTCCCGCGTCTACGTGCCCAACACCGAGTCCGACACCGTCAGCGTGATCGACCCGGCCACCTACACGGTCGTCGAGACCCTGCACGTCGGCCGCCAGCCGCAGCACGTCGTGCCGTCCTGGGACCTCAAGACCCTGTGGGTCAACAACGACCTCGGCAACAGCCTCACCCCGATCGACCCGGCGACGGGCAAGGCCGGCGCCCCGGTCGACGTCCACGATCCGTACAACCTCTACTTCACGCCCGACGGCAAGTACGCCGTGGTGATGGCCTCGATGGATCGTCAGCTGGTGTTCCGGGACGCCCACACCATGCAGCAGGTCAAGGCCGTCCCGGTGGACTGCGCCGGGGTCAACCACGCCGACTTCTCGCCCGACGGCCGGTACTTCATCGTCTCCTGCGAGTTCTCCGGGCAACTGCTCAAGGTGGACACCGCCTCGATGACGGTGGTCGGCGAGCAGAGGCTGCCGATGGACGGTGCGATGCCGCAGGACGTCAAGATCTCACCGGACGGCCGCACCTGGTACATCGCCGACATGATGGCCAACGGCCTGTGGGTGCTGAACGGCGACACCTTCGCCACCCCCACCCTGCTGCCCACCGGCAAGGGCACGCACGGCCTCTACGTCAGCCGGGACTCCAAGAGCCTGTACGTATCCAACCGGGGCGAGGGCAGCATCTCCGTCCTGGACTTCGCCACCGGCAAGCCGAGGGCCAAGTGGCAGATCCCCGGCGGCGGCAGCCCCGACATGGGCGGCGTCTCCGCCGACGGCAAGGTCCTGTGGCTCAGCGGCCGCTACAACGCCGAGGTCTACGCCCTGTCCACCGACGACGGACACCTGCTCGCCCGGATCCCGGTCGGCAGCGGTCCGCACGGCCTGTGCGTCTACCCCCAGCCCGGCCGCTACTCCCTCGGCCACACCGGCGTCTTCCGCTGACGGGGTTGCCATCATGTGAGCGGAGCCGGCGGCCCGTACTGCTGCTGCCGCCCGCCGGCGGCACGGCGTGTCAGCCTCCGACACGCCGCACCGCCGACCGTTCGGCGTCCGTCACGTCACCGTGCCGCTGCCACGGCGTGGACGGGACGGCCGGGCGGGGTCAGGGCGTCGTGCCCCAGGTGTGGGCGACGTCGATGACCAGGCGGTTGTCGAGCTGGAACACCCGGAACGGGAGGCGGGCGCGGACGCCGAGGCCGATCTGGGTCTCGCCCTCGAAGCTGCCGGCGAAGCGGGTGTCGACGAAGGTGCGGTAGCCGCTCAGGTCGACGCCGGGCAGTGCCGCACCGACCCGGCCCGGGTAGACGCTCTGCCCGGTGGCCGGGTCGTAGGCGGCTGCGCCGACGACGATCTCCAGGACGGCGCCGCCGCGCACCGGGATCGGTGTGCCGGAGGCGGCCTGCTGGACGGCGTTGCCGGTCACGTAGTGCACCTGGTACGCGAGCGGATTGGCCGGCGAGGTGCCGGGGACGTCCAGCACCAGGCGGTCGAAGCACTCCTGGGCGCCCGAGCGGACGTTGGCGAGTGCCTGCGGCTGGTACGGGACGGCCCGGTCCTCCCGGTCGAGGCTGCCCCAGCCGGTCGGGCACACCGTGGCGGTGGTTGCGGCCGAGGCCGTCGGGATCGTGGTTGCCGCGGCCCCCGCGGCGAGTAGTACGGCAGCCAGTGCAGTGGTCCACCGACGCATCGTGTTCCCCCTCATTCACGCCGGCCCCCCGGCCGGCTCCGAAATGATCCACGCTCCGGCGCGCGGAAAGGTCACAGATGACTTCACCCGGGTCGTACCGGGCCGGCGACGGACCGACCCGGGCGGGGGAGTCCGTGCCTCCCGCCGGTCATCGCAGCCACGGTTGCGCTCATTCGTGAAGTGAACACAATCCGTTGCGGAACCGCCCGATGTCTCCAACCTATTGACGCCGTATCGCCCCGGTGCTTCACTCTCCACCGCAACGAGAGAGCGCTCTCAGTGCGCCGAGGACCTGCCCGAACCCCTCCCCATCCACCCACCCCAGGGAGAGCCATGTCCGTCACCCCGACCCGCCGGAGCCTGCTCCGCGGCGCGGCGGTCGCCGCCGTCCTGCCCGTGGCCGGCACCCTTGCGACCGGCTCGGCCGCCGCCGCGCCCGGCGCCCGCGACACCGCCGACCTGGGCGCCAACGTCCTGGTCTTCGACCCCTCCATGGGTGATGCGGCGATCCAGGCCCAGGTCGACGCCGTGTTCAAGATCCAGGAGTCCAACCAGTTCGGCACCGAGCGCTACGCCCTGGCGTTCAAGCCGGGCACCTACAACGTCGACATCAACGTCGGCTTCTACACACACGTGCTGGGCCTCGGCGCGAGCCCCGACGACGTCGTGATCAACGGCCACGTCACCTCCGACGCGCAGTGGTTCGAGGGCAACGGCACCCAGAACTTCTGGCGGGCCGCCGAGAACCTGTGCATCGCCCCGCCGGACGGCCTGGAGCGCTGGGCGGTCTCGCAGGCGGCCCCGATGCGCCGCACCCACGTCAAGGGCAACATGACCCTGTGGCCCAGCCCGCCCGGCAACCGCTGGTCCAGCGGCGGATTCCTCGCCGACAGCCTGGTGGACGGCCAGGTCGAGTCGGGTTCGCAGCAGCAGTGGCTCTCCCGCAACGACACCTTCGGCAGCTGGACCGGCGCCAACTGGAACATGGTCTTCGTCGGCACCCAGGGCGCACCCGCCCAGAGCTTCCCCAGCCCTCCGATGACCACCGTCGACCGCACCCCCGTCGTCCGGGAGAAGCCGTTCCTCACCGTCGACGCCCACGGCTCGTACCACGTCTTCGTCCCCGCGCTGCGCCGCAACTCCACCGGGACGACCTGGGCCGCCGGCAAGGCCGCGGGCCACAGCATCCCGCTGTCCGAGTTCCACGTGGCCCGGCCCGGCGACTCCGCCAGAACCCTCAACCGCGCCCTCGCCCAGGGCCGGCACCTGCTCTTCACTCCGGGCATCCACCAACTCTCCGCCCCGCTGCAGGTGTCCCGGCCCGGGACCGTCGTGCTCGGCCTCGGCCTGGCCACCCTGCAGGCCGTCAACGGCAACGCGCTGGTCGAGGTCGCCGACGTGGACGACGTGTCCGTCGCCGGCCTTCTCCTGGAGGCCGCCTCGGCAGGCTCCCCGGTCCTGCTCCGGGTCGGGGACGGCCGCAGCCGGAAGAACCACTCGAGCCGCCCCACCGCGCTCTTCGACGTCTTCGCCCGCGTCGGCGGGGTCCTGCCCGGCGGCACCGAGGTCGGCATCCGGATCGACAGCAACGACGTGATCGTGGACCACATCTGGGTCTGGCGCGCCGACCACGGCCTCGACGGCAGCGTCGGCTGGGCCGTCAACCCCGCCGGCACCGGCTTCCTCGTCAACGGCGACCGGGTCACCACCTACGGCCTGTTCGTCGAGCACTTCCAGAAGTACGAGGTGCTCTGGAACGGCAACCACGGCCGCACCTACTTCTTCCAGAACGAGCACCCCTACGACGTCCCCACGCAGTCCGCCTGGACCCACCGCGGGACCCGAGGCTACGCCGCCTACAAGGTCGCGGACTCCGTCACCGACCACCGGGCCTGGGGCCTGGGCAGCTACTGCTACTTCAACCTGCAGGCCGACATCTACGCCGACCGGGCCTACGAGGTCCCCGACACGCCCGGCGTCGTCCTGACCGACCTGATGACCGTCTGCCTCAACGGCCCCGGCGGCGGAGGCATCCTGCACTGCATCAACAACAGCGGCGATCCGGTGCAGAACGGATTCGGGACCTACTTCATGAGGAGCTACTCGAACGGCGCTGCCGTGGTCTGACCCGCTCCCGGGGCGGTGACCGGGCCTCCCGGCACCGCCCGCGCGCGGCACCTCCGCGCCGCGGTTGGATGCCCGAGCGAGCCGCGGGTCCACGCCTCCGGCTCACCGGGCATGTCGCTGCCGCCCGCGAGCTCCGGCGCCGCACCCACCTCGACCCCGCCGGCACGGCAGTGGCTCCCCGTGCCGGCGGGGCCGCCCTGCTTGCCGATCGCCCCGCCGTCCCGGCCGACGCCGGCCGCAGGCGCGGTCAGATGCCCTGACACAGAGGGAACTTGCCGAGATGCTCACGGGATCACCTTTCCCGTGCTTCCTCTTGGCCGTCCCGTCGGCGGCTGCTACCGTCCTGGAACTGAGAGCGCTCTCACCGGGCGTTGCACCTCCGCGCCGCGCCCACCTGCACCCCACCCGGCACCGTCGAGCGCGCTCCACCCCCACCCCCACGCGTCCCTGCTCCGGCCCGCAGCGCCGCCCCGGCGCTCCCGCCCGTACGGCCTCCACCCCCCCCTGGAGCGTCCACCCGGGCCCACGCGGTCCGGTGCGGCGATGCACGCCACGAAGGAGAAGGCCGTGCCTTCTTTCCGCGCGATTCCGGTTCCGGCCCGTGCGATGCGCGGCCGCCGTTCCCGGCGACCACCCGGTCGCCCCTGACAC
>NZ_JBHWBW010000483.1:0-5953 GCF_042735675.1 Kitasatospora sp. NPDC059571 | reverse complement strand
GCCGCGGCCCCGGTCGGGAGCCCTCCCTCGCCGCGCGCCGCCGGGACGTGCGGCAGCCGGGCGGCCGAGGCGACCCCCTCCAGGTAGCCGCGGGCCCGCTCGGTGCGCGGGTACGCCTCCAGCAGCGCCCAGAACCGCGGGCCGTGGTCCGGCACCAGCAGGTGCGCCAGCTCGTGCAGCAGCACGTAGTCGACCACGTAGCCGGGCATGCCCTGGAGCCGGTGCGAGAGGCGGATGGTGCGCTCCCCGGGGGTGCACGAGCCCCAGCGGGAGTTCTGGTTGGTGACCCAGCGGACGTGCTCGGGCACCGCCCGGCCCTCCAGGTAGGCCTCGGACAGCTCGCGCGCCCGGGCGCCGAGCGCCGCGTCGCCGAGCGTGCGACGGCTCTCCTGCCGGGCGAGGCGCTCCAGCATCTGGGCGACCCAGCGCTGCTCCTCGGCGTGCGACATCCGGGCCGGGATCAGCACGATCGTCCGGTCGCCCTCGCGGTACGCGGTGACCGTCCGGCTGCGCCGGGCACTGCGCCGCACCTCGACCTCGGGCGGAACCGTGGAGCTGCGTCCCCGGTCGTCGGCCGCCTCGCCGCTGCGCGTACCCGCGGCGCCGCGCATGCCGGAGTCCGCCGCCGCGCGCTCGGCGGCAGCCCGGGCGCGCCGACGCGCCGCCGTGGATCCGGTGTCCCGTTCGGCCGCCATGGCAGAGGACGTTACCTGCTGCCTCCGACAGGGCCGAGCCACCCGGCCGGGTGGCGGGGTGCAGGACTCGGGGACGTCCGGGGAACGCCTGTTGTCCACAGGGTGTACGCACGACTCTTGTGATGATGCGATCGAGCCTGTGGACAACCGGATGCCGAGGGCCCCGCGGATCGGGCATCCTGCCCTCACCGCGGTGGTCGGCCGCGGCCCGCCCCAGCCGTTCCCAGCCCGCCGGAGGACCCGTGCGCCCCATGCTCAAGCCCGCTCTCGCCCGGCTCTGGCGGGACGAGCGGACCCTCCAGTTCGGCGCGGTACGCCGGCACGCCCGCGTCGTCGAACAGGTCGACCGGGCGGTCGCCGCCTTCCTGGAACTGGTCGACGGCAGCCGCACCACCGGCGAACTGGTCGCGGCCGGCCGGCGGCTCGGCCTGGACGGCGAGGTCTGCGCCGCGCTGCTCGACTCGCTCGCCCGCGGCGAGCTGCTGGACGACGCCGAGGCGCTGCGCGAGGTGCTGGGCGGCCTGCCCCGGGCCCGGCAGGAGCTGCTCGGCCCGGACACGGCGAGCCTGTCGCTGGTCCACCCCGAGCCCGGCGAGGCGGCCGAGGTGCTGGCCGCACGCCGGACGGCCCGGGTCGAGGTGCGCGGCGCCGGGCGGGTCGGCGCGGCCCTGGCCGCGGTGCTCGCCGCCGGCGGCATCGGCGAGGTGTCCGTGGTCGACCGCGGCCGGGTCACCGCGGGCGACTGCTCGCCGGCCGGCCTCCCGCCCGCCGAGGTGGGGCGGCTGCGCACCACGGCCGCCCGCGAGGCGGTGCACCGCGCCGCCGGGGCGGCGGCCGGCGAGCGGCACCGGTCCGCCCCGGTCTCCGCCGGGCCGCCCGCCCTGGTGGTGCTCGCCCCGCGGGACGGCGCGGCCGCCCTCACCGGCGCGGCCACCGACGCGCACGAGCTGGTGCGGGCCGGCGTCCCGCACCTGTACGTCGGCGTCGTGGAGCACCTCGGGATCGTCGGGCCGCTGGTGGTGCCGGGCGCCTCCGCCTGCGGCCGCTGCGCCGCGCTGGCCCGGGAGGACGAGGACGGCGCCTGGCCGCGGCTGCTCGCCCAGCTGGACGGCACCGGCGCGGGCCGGGCCACGACCCCGGCCTGCGACAGCGCGCTGGCCACCGCGGTGGCCGGGCTGGCCGCGCTGCACGCCGAGCTCTACCTCGACGGGGTGCTCCCGCCCAGCGTCGACGGCTGGTGCGAGCTGTCCGCGGCCGACGGGATGGCCCGGCGCCTGCGGCTGCCGGCCCATCCTGCCTGCGGCTGCCTGTGGCCCACCGCTCCGCGGTCGGTGCCCGGCCCGGTCGACCGCCCGCGGCCGCCGGCCGCCCTCCGCGCACCGGTCCCGACGGCCACGGCGGGGCCCTGACCGGCGGGCCGGGCGGCCCGGTGATCGGCGGAGCGGGTGGATCACCCGGCGCGCACCGGCAGCCGCGCGCCCCACGGCCGCCGCCGTGCGCTGCGGATACCAGTCCGGTACCAGTCCGGATATTCGTCGGGAGCCACCGGGCGAACGGGCACAATGGCCTGGTGACCACCGCCCGAGGTGGGCCACGTCGGGCGGCGCGCGCCGGACGCCGGACGCCCGGGCGGACCGATTCGGCGATCCGACGGGGAGGCTCCCGGGTGAGCGATCTACCGCGCAAGGCAGTGACCCGCACGGCCCGGCTGGCCGCACTGCCGCTGGGGATTGCCGGCCGGGCGACGCTCGGCCTCGGCAAGCGGCTGGGCGGCCGGCCGGCCGACGTCGTCTCCGCCGAACTCCAGCAGCGCACCGCCGAGCAGCTCTTCTCGACGCTCGGCCAGCTCAAGGGCGGCGCCATGAAGTTCGGGCAGGCCCTGTCCGTCTTCGAGTCCGCCCTGCCGGAGGAGGTCGCCGGGCCCTACCGGGAGGCCCTGACGAAGCTTCAGGACTCGGCCCCCGCCATGCCCACCAGCACCGTCCACCAGGTGCTCGCCCGGCAGATGGGCAAGGACTGGCGCGCGCAGTTCCGCAGCTTCGACGACCGGCCGACCGCCGCGGCCTCCATCGGCCAGGTGCACCGGGCGGTCTGGCAGGACGGCCGCACGGTCGCGGTCAAGGTCCAGTACCCGGGGGCGGGCGACGCCCTGCTGACCGACCTCGCCCAGCTGGCCCGACTGGCCAAGGTGCTGGGGCCGCTCATCCCGGGGATGGACATGAAGCCGCTCGTCGCCGAGCTGCGCGAACGCGTCTCCGAGGAGCTCGACTACGAACTGGAGGCCTCCGCCCAGCGGGTGCACGCCGAGGAGTTCGCCGGCGATCCGGACATCAGCGTCCCCGGCGTGGTGGCGCAGACCGGCCAGGTGCTGGTCACCGAGTGGATGGACGGCACCCCGCTGGCCCGGGTGATCGCCTCCGGCAGCACCGCCGAGCGCGACCGGGCGGGCCAACTGCTCTCCCGCTTCCTCTTCGCGGGCCCCGGCCGGACGGGGCTGCTGCACGCCGACCCGCACCCGGGGAACTTCCGTCTCCTCAAGGACGACGGCCCGGCCGAGCACTGGCGCCTGGGCGTGCTGGACTTCGGCACCGTCGACCGGCTGCCCGGCGGGCTGCCCACGCCGATCGGCACCTCCCTGCGCCTCGCGCTGGCCGGGGACGCCGGGGCGGTGTACGAGCTGCTGCGGCAGGAGGGCTTCGTCCGGCCCTCGATCGACCTCGACCCGGACGCGCTGCTGGACTACCTGCTGCCGATCATCGAGCCGACCCGGGTCGATGAGTTCACCTTCACCCGCGACTGGATGCGCGCCCAGGCCGCCCGGATCGCCGACCCGCGCGGGCCGGCGTACAACCTGGGCAAGCAGCTCAACCTGCCGCCGTCGTACCTGCTGATCCACCGGGTCACCCTCAGCACCATCGGGGTGCTGTGCCAGCTCGGGGCCACCGTCCGGATGCACGACGAGCTGACCGCCTGGCTGCCCGGATTCACCGGGCCCGTGCGATAACTGACGGTCCAGCAGCCGCCGGACCGCAGGCCGCCGCCGGCGGCCCCCGGACACGGCGATGGCCGCCCCCTCCGCAAGGGGCGGCCATCGGTGTCGGTGCTGTGCGGTCCCCGATCGGGACGGCGGGCCGGCCGGAGCCGGCCGTCCGTCACATCAGGGCCGCGGCAAGCGCCCTGCGGGCGCGCAGCGAGGCACGCTCGGCCTTCCGCCGGAGGCGGTCGGCCCGTGCGACGCGCACGCCGACGCGTTGGTGCTCCGCCTCGCGGAGGCGTTCCTGCATATGGGCCCGGGCCAGGGATTCCTGGAGGAGATTCATTTCGAGGGTCCTGTTCTGGATCTGAAGTTCGGTGGCCTGCTCGCGGCGGGCGGTGACATCGGCGACGGGGATCATGTGGTGGTCCTGCTCGTGGTACGTGCTCGGGAAGGGGCTGAGGGCTGCGGCATCGGCCTTGGCGGCGGCGACGCGTACGGAACGGCGCAGGGCGCTGTCCTGCGGGGGCTGCTCTCCCCGACGGACTCCTGCTGCTCCGCGACCGGACGGCATGTCGGCGGGCTTCACGCCATGACCTCGGTCTTGCGCGGACGGCCCCGCGGCCGCTTGCGGGCAACGACCACACCCTGGACGAAGAGCTCGCCGCCCCAGACGCCCCACGGCTCGCGCCGCTCCAGCGCGCCGGCCAGGCAGGCCTCCTTGACCGGGCAGGTGCCGCAGAGCGACTTGGCGTACTCGACGTCCGCCGGCGTCTCGGCGAAGAAGACCTCCGGGTCGAAGGCACGGCACGGGATGGTCTGGCCGAGGGCCTCGGCCGCGTCGATCGAGGTGAGCTGCATCAGGGAAACCTCCGGGGGGTCGGCCTGGTCGGCCTTGGTGAACTTGTCTGTCGGTACGGACGGGAGGGGCGGTGTGATGACCGTGGACACTTCTTCCTCGTCTTTTCTCTGTGGTTCCGGTCCTGCCGGCTGGTGGGGCCGGACCGGAGGCCCCGAGGGGCCAGGTGGGTCATGCGTACCGGACAAAACAGAAGGGCCGCGGATCCCGGTTGGCGGGTTCCGCGGCCCTGGAGGCGGCCGACCTGAGGCTGACTCAGGTTCGTTCACTCCAGGGTTCTGGGCCGCGGAAGGCCCTCATCCGGAAGGCTCCGGCGCCCGTGAGGGCGGCCTCGGCCTGGTCGATCTGCTGCTCGTCCTGCTTCTTGACTGCTCCGGCACCGGAGACCTGCGCATACTCGCCATGCATGGCGACTACTGCTGCCTTCGGTGCCTGGGTCGGTCGCTCGTCGCGCAGCTCGATGCCGCCGCCGATGATCGCCCAGTCTCCGAACAGACCCGTCTCATCGGAGTTGCCACCCAGGCCAGTGAAGCCGGAGCCACTGACAGTGAGCGCAAGGGTGCCGTTGAGACCCAGCCCGTTGCCACGCATGCCGGCCACGCCGCACTCACGCGGGGCGATGGTCGAGGTGCCACGGGTGCCGAACAGCGAGAGGGCGCCCGAGGGCATGGCGAGAACGGTCTGGCCAGTCAGTTTGGTGATCGTCTTCGTGGTTTCCACTGTCTTCGCCTCCTCTCGGCGTCTCGCGGTGCCCAGTCCCCCGGGCCCCGATGTTCGGATGTCTGTCGGGTCAAACAGGTGGTGCGGTGTGGAGCGGGTGATGCCGCCCGCTCCGGTGCACACAGGTGGAGTCGTGCACGTACGGCGCGCGGAAGGAAGCCCTTCCGTGGCCCTGCGGTCTTGTCGCCTCGACCGCTCCGGCAGGCTATTGCGCGCGGAGCACAGGGCGCAAACTATTTTTCCGGCGAGTTCCGGAGCGATGTCGCGAGCGGCTCAGGCCGGCTCGCTCGATTCCCCCTCGAGCTCGTCACCGAGCTCTTCCCCCGCGCACAACGAGAGCACAGCGGCCCCGTACTTGTCCAGTTTCATGGCGCCCACCCCGGAGATCGTCGCCAGCTCCCGCTCGCTGGTCGGGGCGTCCTCGGCGATCGCCATCAGCGTCGCGTCGGTGAAGACCACGTACGCCGGTGCGCCCTGCTTCTTCGCCTGGCGGGCGCGCCAGGTGCGCAGCCGCTCGTACAGCGCCTCGTCCATGCTGGAGGGGCAGTCCTCGCAGCGGCGCAGCTTGCGCTCGACGGCCTCGGTGAGGGTCCGGCCGCAGACCCGGCAGGTGACCGGGCCGCGCGGGGCCCGGCGGCCGGCCGCGCGGGCTCCCGGCTCGACGCCGCCGCTGCCGCCGCGGCCGCCCTGGCGCGGGGCGCCCGA
>NZ_JBHWBW010000482.1:0-5994 GCF_042735675.1 Kitasatospora sp. NPDC059571 | reverse complement strand
AACACCCCCCCCCACCCCCCGGCGCCGCGGCCCCCCCCCCCCCCGCCCCCCGGCACCGCCCGCCCGACCACGGCGGGCAGAAGGCCAGGGGGGTCTTTTGTCATGCGTGTCACCCTGCTCACCGAGGGGACGTACCCGCATCAGCACGGCGGGGTGAGTGTCTGGTGCGACCAGCTCGTCCAGGGCATGCCCGACGTCGAGTTCGACGTCATCGCGGTCACCGGCACCGGGCTTGAGCCCGTGGTCTGGGACCTGCCGCACAACGTCCGCTCGGTGACCGTCGCGCCGCTCTGGGGGCCGCCCGAGGGCGGGCGTCCGCCGCGCGGCGCCGCCATGCGGCGCTTCCAGGAGTCGTACGAGCGCTTCCTCAACTCCCTGCTCTCCCCGATCTTCGCCGGGCACTTCAGCCCCGGCCTCAACCAGCTGGCCGACCTCGCCCGGGACGGCCGGCTCGGCCCCACCCTGCGCAGCGAGCAGTCCCTGCGGACCCTGCACCGGGTGTGGACCCGCGAGGACCACCCCACCGCCGCCTCCCGCCCCACCATGTACGACGCGCTGAACGCCACCGACCTGCTGGAGCACGCGCTGCGGCCGCTGGCCGTGCCGCCGCCGCGGGAGGGCATCGCGCACGCCGCCAGCGGCGGCCTCGCCACCCTGCCCGGGCTGCTCGCCGCCTGGCAGCACCACGTGCCGTTCCTGCTCACCGAGCACGGCATCTACCTGCGCGAGCGCTACCTCGGCTACCGCACCGGCCCCTACCGCTGGCCGGTCAAGGCGCTGCTGCTCGGCTTCTACCGAATGCTCGCCGAGGAGAGCTACCGGCGCGCCGCGCTGGTCACCCCCGGCAACCGCTACAACCGGCGGTGGGAGGAGCGCGGCGGCACCCCGTCCGCGCACATCCGCACCGTGTACAACGGCGTCGACCCGGCGGCCTTCCCGCCGGCCGGGCCGGAGCCCGAGGCGCCCACCCTCAGCTGGGCCGGCCGGGTCGACCCGATCAAGGACCTGGAGACCCTGATCCGCGCCTTCGCGATCGTCCGGGCCGAGATCCCGGAGGCCCGGCTGCGCCTGTTCGGCGGCACCGCCCGCGGCGCCGAGGGCTACCGGGACGGCTGCGTCGCGCTGGCCGAACAGCTCGGCGTCGGCGACGCCGTGGTCTTCGAGGGCCGGGTCGCCGACATCACCGACGCCTACGCGGCCGGCAACGTGGTGATGCTCTCCAGCATCAGCGAGGGCTTCCCGTTCACCCTGATCGAGGCGATGTCCTGCGGCCGCGCCACCGTCTCCACCGACGTCGGCGGCGTCCGCGAGGCCGTCGGCGACTCCGGCCTGGTCGTCCCGCCGCGCGAGCCCGCCCCGATGGCCGCCGCCGCCCTGGAACTGCTCCGCGACCCCGAGCGCCGGGCCAGACTCGGCGAGCAGGCCCGGCTCCGGGTGATCGAGCAGTTCACCCTCCGCCAGAACATCGACGGCTTCCGCGAGATCTACACCGAGCTGCTCGGCGCGGGCCGCACCCCCGACCGGCTGGCCTCGCTCTACATGCCGCGGCTGCCGCTGGCGCAGCCCGCCGAACCCGAGCCGGCCGGACGCACCCGGGTGGCCCGGTGAACGCGCCGCACCGCCCCGGGCGCACCCGCGGCGACGGAAGGAGCAACGAGGTATGAGCGGCCCCCTGCACCTGGTCGCGGAGGAGACCGGCGAGGACTGGGACCGGACGGTGCAGCTGCGCACCCTGCCCCGGCCCCGGCCGCGCCCCGCGGAGGCCGAGCGGGCTCCGGAGCTGTCCGCCGACCCGATCGACGAACTCGCCGAGCGGCTCGCCGACCTGTGCGCGTACGCGGTCCACCCGTACGAGATCGCCGCGTTCCTGGAGTCCGACGGCATGACGGACCAGCAGGCCGCACTGGTCTACGGGCGGCCGGACGCCTTCACCCTCGCCGAGGAGCTGTTCGCCCGGGTGCCGCGGCGCTACCGCGGCACCGGCGCGGAGTTCTCCAACCCGTGGCGCGCCGACCCGTGGCGCTGCCTGGTCCGCGGCCTGGTCTTCGCGCTGCCGGGCTTCGGCTACCTGCTGGGCGCCCACCTGTTCGCCCCCGGCCGTACGCAGTTCGGCCTGCCGGCCGGCGCCGCCGCGCTCGCCGTGGCCACCCTGGCCGGCTGGGGCTGGAACCAGGGCCTGGCCCACCGGGCGTACGGCTGGCTGGGCCGCGGGCAGCGCCGGGCCGCCGGGCACTGCCTCACCTGGGGCGCCTCCGCCGGCGCCGCCCTCGCCACCGGCGCGGCCTGGGCGGTCGGCGGTCCGCCGGCCGCGCTCTGGTTCGCCGCCGGCCAGTCGGTGTACCTCGCCTCGGCGACCGTGCTGCTGGTGCTCGGCCGCGAGACCGTCCTGCTGGCCGCGCTGGCCCCGTCCACCGTCGGCGCCGGCGTCGTCCTCGCCGTCCCGGTGCCGGGCGCCGTCCGCACCGGCGTGCTGCTCGTGACCACCGCCCTCGCGCTGGGCCTGGCCGGGCGCGAACTCGTCCGCTGCTTCCGCGAGCCGGCCGGCACGACCGACGTCTACCTGCCGTTCCGCGACGAGGTGCCGCAGGTGCTGTTCGGGCTCGCCGCCGGCACCATGACGCTCATCGCCGGCCTCGGCGACACCCTGCACCAGGCGCTCGCCCACACCGCCGCACCCACCGGCGGCAGCCCGGCGGGCCCGCAGATGGCCGCGCTCAGCCTCAGCCTCGGCCTCGCCGAGTGGCTGCTGTTCCGCTACCGCGAACTCGCCGTCGGCGCCCTGCGCACCAGCCACGGCCCGGCCGAGTTCACCCGCCGCACCACCGGCTACCTGCTGGGCTGCCTGGCCTGCTACCTGACGGTGGTCGCCCTGCTGGACGCCGCCGCCGCCCTGCTGTGGCCGGGCGCCCCGCGGCTCGACGCGGCCGCGCTGGCCGCGCTGGTGCTGCTCGGTGCCGCGCTCTGGCTCGCGCTGCTGCTCAACGCCTTCGGCCTGAGCTGGACGACCGCCCTGGTCTGCGCGGCCTGCGCCGGCTACCAGGTGACCGCCCTGCTCGCCGGCACCGCCCCGACCGCCGACCGGCTGGCCGGCTGCGGCGGCGCCGCCCTCCTGCTCACCCTGATCGCCGTGCCCGTGCTCGGCCGCACCACCAAACACCGCTGAGCACCCGCCCGGCACGCACCACCACACACCGCTGAAAAGAGGACACATGACCACTGTCGCCGTGACCGGAGCCGAGGGCTTCATCGGCTCCCACCTGGTCGAGACGCTGGTCGCCGACGGCCACACCGTGCGCGCGATGGTCCAGTACAACTCCTTCTCGTCGTTCGGCTGGCTGGAGACCCTGGACCGCGAGGTGCTCGACTCGGTCGAGATCGTGCTCGGCGACGTCCGCGACCCTGGCTCGGTCAACGGCCTGGTCAAGGGCGCCGAGGCGGTCTACCACCTGGCCGCGCTGATCGCGATCCCGTACTCGTACCGGGCCCCGCACTCCTACGTCGACACCAACGTCACCGGCACCCTCAACGTGCTGGAGGCGGTGCGCCACCTCGACGTGCCGCGGCTGGTGCACACCTCCACCAGCGAGACGTACGGCACCGCGCAGACCGTGCCGATCACCGAGGACCACCCGATCAACACCCAGTCGCCGTACGCCGCCTCGAAGGCCGGCGGCGACCGGCTCGCCGACAGCTACCACGCCAGCTTCGAGACCCCGGTGGTCACGCTGCGGCCGTTCAACACCTTCGGCCCCCGGCAGTCCATGCGCGCCGTGATCCCCACCGTGATCGCCCAGATCGCGGCCGGGCAGACCGAGATCACCCTCGGCGACCTGCGGCCCACCCGCGACTTCATGTTCGTCAAGGACACCGCCGCGGCCTTCCGCGCGGTGGGCACCGCGCCCGCCGCCGACGTGGTCGGCCGGACCTTCAACGCGGGCACCGGCGGCGAGATCTCGGTGGGCGACCTGGTCACCCTGGTCGGCAAGCTGATGGACACCGACCTGGTCGTGCGCGAGGACGAGCAGCGCATCCGGCCCGCCAACTCCGAGGTCATGCGCCTGGTCGCGGACGCCACCCGGCTGCGCGCCGCCACCGGCTGGGCGCCCGCCCACACCCTGGAGGAGGGCCTGGAGCAGACCATCGCCTTCTTCCGCGACCCGGCCAACCTGGCCCGCTACAAGACCGACCTCTACAACGTCTGACCGCTTCCGACCGCACCACCCCGGACCCGCCGGTCACCACACACCGGCCGGACCGGAAGCAGTACACCCGCAGCACACACACCCGTGGGGGGAAGAACATGCATGCAGTGATCCTGGCAGGCGGCAAGGGCGTCCGGCTGCGCCCGTACACCACCGCCCTCCCGAAGCCGCTGGTGCCGATCGGCGACCAGCACGCCATCCTCGAGATCGTGATGCGCCAGCTCGCCGCGTCCGGCTTCGAGTCCGTCACCCTCGCGATAGGCCACCTCGGCCACATCATCCGCGCCTACGTGGGCAACGGCTCGCGCTGGGGCCTGCGGGTCGGCTACGCCACCGAGGACAGTCCGCTCGGCACCATGGGCCCGCTGCTCAACATCCAGGACCGCCTGCCGGACCACTTCCTGGTGATGAACGGCGACATCCTCACCGACCTCGACTTCGCCGCGGTGCTCCGCCACCACGAGGACTCCGGGGCGCCGCTGACCATCGCCACCTACGGCCGCGAGGTGAAGATCGACTTCGGCGTGCTGACCTCCGAGGACGGCGCCATCACCGGCTTCGAGGAGAAGCCCAGCATCGGCTACCGGGTCTCGATGGGCGTGTACGGCGTCTCCCGCAAGGCCCTCGCCGCGTACACCCCGGGGCAGCCGCTCGGCTTCGACGAGCTCGTCCTCGACCTGCTGGCGGCCCGCACCCCGCCGTCCGCCTACGAGTTCGACGGCTACTGGCTGGACATCGGCCGCCCCGACGACTACGACCGCGCCAACGCGGAGTTCGCCCAGCTGGCGCCCGTGC
This sequence comes from Kitasatospora sp. NPDC059571, assembly GCF_042735675.1. NCBI lineage: Bacteria > Bacillati > Actinomycetota > Actinomycetes > Kitasatosporales > Streptomycetaceae > Kitasatospora > Kitasatospora sp. NPDC059571. The sequence goes on along the minus strand of NZ_JBHWBW010000482.1, from coordinate 997 downwards.
TGCTCGGCGCGGCGGCGGTGCCCGCGGCCCGCGGCGGCGACCGGTCCGACACCGCCGAGGTGTCCGGCGACCAGGCTCCGCTGGCCGCCGTCCCGGCCGACGGGCGGGCCGCATGAGGGTCCTGCTGCTCGGCGCCGACGGCTACCTCGGCCGGCACGCCGCCGCCGCGCTGCGCGCACTGCCCGGGGCGGACGTCCGCACCGCCGGCCGGCGCGCGGCGCACGACCTGCCGCTCGACCTCGGCAGTGCGCACCTGCCGGCGCTGATGGCGGACCTGGCGGCGCTCGCCCCGGACGTCGTGGTCAACTGCGCCGGCGCGGTGTCCGGCAGCGCCCTCCACCTCGCCGAGGTCAACACCCGCGGCCCGGCGCTGCTCTGCGACGCCATGCTGGCCGCGGCGCCGGACGCCCGGCTGGTGCACCTCGGCTCGGCCGGCGAGTACGGGGCCTGCGAGCCGGGCACCTCGCTCGGCGAGGACGGGCCGCTGCGGCCGGTCGGCGTCTACGGCGCGACCAAGCTGGCGGGCAGCCTCACGGTGGCCTCGGCCGCGCTCGACGCGGTCGTGCTGCGGGTCTTCAACCCGGTCGGGCCGGGCGCGCCGGCCGGGTCGCTGCCCGGCCGGCTCGCGCGGGAGCTCCACCGGGCCGGCCCGGACGGCACGGTACGGGTCGGCGACCTCTCGGCGTACCGGGACTTCGTCGACGTCCGCGACGTCGCCCGGGCCGTCGCCCTCGCCGCCACCGCCGCCCGGCCGCTCCCCCGCGTGCTGAACGTGGGCAGCGGCCTGGCCCGGCCGGTGCGCGCGGTCGCCGACGGGCTGGTCGCCGCCGCGGGCTTCGGCGGCACCCTCGACGAGAGCGCGGCGGGCTCCGACCGGTCCGCGGGCGTCTCCTGGCAGCAGGCGGACGTCGCCGCGGCCGAGCGCGAGCTGGGATGGCGGCCGGAGGTGCCGTTCGACACCACGCTGGCCGACCTGTGGGCCGCCGCGGTGCAGGCC
>NZ_JBHWBW010000481.1:0-5997 GCF_042735675.1 Kitasatospora sp. NPDC059571 | reverse complement strand
GCCCCGCACGGGGCCCGGCCCGCCGCGCACCCGGGCTCGGCGCCGCCGCAGGAGTGCGGCCCCAGACGTGCGGCCTCAGGCGTGCTGCCTCAGCAGGGCGGCCTCAGGCACGGACGGTGGAGGCGGCCCTGACCCGGGCGAGCATCCGGCGGACGATCTCCTCGCCCGCAGCGACCCCGGTCTCGGTCAGCGCGGTCACCCCGGGCGCCGTCCAGTCGGAGTCCGCGAGCTCGCCGTGGCCGGGCCGCCAGCCGTGGTCGGCGGCGAGCAGCAGTTCGGCGTCGAGCAGCGAGTCGCCGGCGGTCAGCACGGTGGCGGCGCCGGTGCGGCGCTCCACCTCGGCCAGGGCGGCGCTCTTGGTGAGCGGCGCCGGCACGGCGTACACCTTCCGGCCCTGGAGCGAGATCGTCCAGCCGCGCTCGGCGCACCAGCCGGTCAGCTCGTCGAGCCAGCCCTCGGGCAGCTCGGCGCGCTCCACCACCAGGTAGGCGAAGAGGTCCTCGGCGACGCGGCGCTTGTGCGTCCACTCCGGGTCGGCGGCGATCGCCAGGTGCTCGACCACCTCGGCGAGCGGGGCGCTGGCCTCGGTGAGCCGGCCGCGGACCTCGGCGTGCCAGTCCCGGTCGACCACGCCGTCCACCAGCAGGTGGCCGCCGTTGGCGCAGATCGCGTAGCGCGGCACCCAGCCGGGCGTCGGCCCGGGCAGGTTGACCCGCTCGTACTGGGCGCGGGTGCGGGTCGTCGCGGGGACGAAGACGGCCAGCCCGGTCAGTTCGACGAGCAGCTCGGCGGCCTGCTCGGTCATGAACGAGAGCGCCCGGCCGTCGTTGACCTCCACCGAGAGCAGCCGCGGGGCGAGCCGGTCCGGCACGCCCAGGGCAAGCGCCCGGTTGGAGTAGATCAGGGTGCGGTCGAGGTCGCTCGCGACCAGGAACTGACTCGGCATCAACTGTCCTTCATGGCAGGGTCCGTACCGTCGGCGGTTGCCACCGCCGTGCCGTCGGCGCCGGTCGCGCCGCGGGTGTAGCGGGGGTGGATGAGACCGACGCAGGAGTACGGCAGGTCGTCCACCTCCTCCACCGGTACACCGCGCTGCTCGGCGAGCAGGCGGACGTGGTCGAGGTCGGCGCCGGCGCCGCGGTGGGCGAGCACCCGCCAGGGCACCCGGCGCAGCATCACCCGGGTGGTCTCGCCGACCCCGGGCTTGACCAGGTTGACGTCGTCGATGCCGTACTCCGCGCTGATCCGCTCGACCGCGGCCCAGCCCTCCCAGGTCGGGGTGCGGTCCGAGGCGCCGAGCGCGTCCGCCGCGGCCTCCGCGCGGGCCCGGACGGCCGGGAAGTGCGCGGCGACGGCGGCGAGGAAGTCGTTGGAGACGTCCGCCACGGCCAGGTCCCGGTAGAACTTGGCGCCGTGGAAGTCGTCCGGGCCGATCAGGTCGGCGCGCAGCACGGTGCGCGAGACCAGCCCGGAGACCGTGGAGTTGAGGCAGGCGGACGGGATCAGGAAGTCGTCGCGGGTGCCGAAGGTGCGCACGCAGCGGCCGGGGTCGGCGAGCACCGCGAGCTCGGGGTCGAAGCCGGTGCCGGCCAGCGCCTCGGCGAGTTCTCGGGTGATCGCGCCCTTGCCCGTCCAGCCGTCCACGAAGACCACGTCGGCGGCCCGGTGGTGGGCGGCGAGGTGCCGCAGCGCCACCGTGTCGATGCCGCGGCCGCGCACGATGGAGACGGTGTAGTGCGGGGCGTCCACGCCGTGCGCGAAGCGCAGCCAGCGGCGGATCAGCACGCCGACCGGGGTCCCGGCCCGGGCCAGCGAGGCCAGCACCAGGCCGCGGCCGCGCTCGCGCAGCAGCGTCTCGGCGACCGTGCCGACGCCGAGCGCTATCCGCTCCGCGGAGGCGCCCAGCGCCTGCCGGTACAGCTCCTGGTACTCGGCGCTCGGCTGGTACTCGACCGGCAGCGACTCCGCGTAGTGCGCGCCGCCGGACTGCACGGCCTCCTCGCGCTCCTCGGTCGGCGCCTCCAGCGCCACCCCGGAGAGGTCCTTGAGCAGCCAGGTCACGTCCTCGGCCGGGTACGAGGAGAACGCCGGGCCGAAGAGCGGGGCGGGCAGCGTGGTGGTCATGGGTCTCGCCTTAGCTCGGGGTGCGCGGTCGATGGTGGGGGGTGGAGGCGTCAGCGGGGTGGCCGCGGACGGTACGCGGGGAGAACGGCGAGCACCACCTGGTCGGTGACCGCCCGCAGCTGTTGCAGCAGTCCGGCCGGATGGTCGTGCAGGGCGGCGGTGTCCGCCGGGGTATCGACGACCAGCACGACGGCGTCGAACCGGCGGGCCGGGTCGGCGCCCGGCGCGACGTTGTAGGCGTACCGCTCGGTGGAGCCGTCGGCCGGGTCGTCGTGCGCGGGGAAGGCCAGCGCGGTGCGGATCGCGTAGCCGGGGTCGTCGACGGCGAGCACCGGCGAGCGGGTGGTGGTGGAGAACCGCACCCGGTCCGGGCCGAGGCGCTCGGCGAGCGCGCCGGCCAGGCGCAGCGGCGCGTACATCAGCTCCTCGAAGCCGAGCACCAGGATCCGCTCGCGGTCGGCGACCAGGTCCGCGACGGGTGCGGCGAGGGCCGGCAGCGCGCCCTCCAGGCGGCGGCGGTGCTCCCGGGTGAAGCCGTGCCGGCCGCCGTCGGGCAGGTCGGCGGGCCAGTCCAGCTCGGCCCGCAGGACGGGTGCGAGCGGGCCCTCTGGGCGGGGCTGCGCGGGCTGGGCGTCGATCAGCACCTGGGCCCGAGGCAGCACGTCGGCTGGCAGGTCGACGCCGCCCTCGGCGGTGGCGACCAGGTCGAGCCGGGCGCCGAGCTCGGCGGCGGCGGCCTCCAGCCGGGCCCGGTCGGCGGCCGTCCGCAGGTCGACCAGGGCGACCACCACGTAGTGCTCGCGGGGGTGCGCGGCGTGCAGCGCCCGGACGGTGTTGAGCACGGTGGTGCCGGTGGAGAACTCGTCGTCGACCAGGACCAGCGGCCCGTCGCCGGCCAGCAGCTCGCCGTCCTCGGGCAGCAGCAGGTGCGAGGTGGCGTGGGAGTGCTCCTCCTCGAAGCCGCCGACCGGGACGAGCCCGTCGACCGGGCGCCGGGTGGAGTGCAGGTAGGGGGCGTCCAGGCCGTCGGCGACGCTGTGGCCGAGCGCGGTCGCGGTCTCCGCGTAGCCGAGGACGACCGCCCGGGCGGCGGCCTCGTCGCCGATCAGGTCGCGCACCCGGCGGCCGAGCTCCAGGCCGGCCCCGTGCACCACCTCCGGATGCTGCGGCACGTGCTTGCCGAGCACGTGGGAGACCAGCAGGTGGGCGCGGCGCGGGTTGCGGCGCAGGGCGAGCCCGATCAGCCGGGGCAGCTCGGGCGAGCCGGTGAGGGCGATGTCGAGCCGGTCGGTGACCCACTGGCCGGACCAGGGCGCCGTCTCGGCGTGCGGTGCGGTCACAACTCCTGCTTTCGGTGGTGCAGCCGTGCGGACGTGCGGCGGGGCGGGAAGGACTGGATGCGGAGGGGCGTGCTCCGGTCGAGGGTACCGAGGCGGGGCCCGGCGGCGGTCAGCCGCAGAGGCAGGCGCCGAGCAGCTCGGCGAAGCTGACGTCCTCGCGGGCGACGCCGAACACCTCGGCGCGCAGCATCACCCGCTCCGCCCAGGCCCGGTGCGGCTTGGCCTCGTTCATCTTGTTGGTGTACGCCGAGCGCAGCACGCCGCCGCCGTCGCGGTGCCGGCTGAGGATGTCCTGCGCGTCGGAGAACTCCTCGTGGGTGACGACCGACAGGGCGTGCACGGCGGGCACGTGGCTGGGGTGGATGCAGGTCTTGCCGAGCAGCCCGTTGGCCCGGTCGAGCTCGATCTCGCGGATCAGGCCGTCCAGGTCGTGCTCGATGATGCGCTGGCGGACGCCGTCCGCGGGCGGCTGCGCCTCGGCGAACGGGGTGCGCCGCAGCTGCGGCTTGAACATCCGCTCCTGCACCGGGAAGTACTCCCAGACCGGCCCGGTGACGGTGTACCCGGTGCCGTCGGCGCGGCCCAGCACGTTCACCACGTCGCCGATGACGCCGGCGACCAGCGCCACGTCGTAGGCCGTCAGGTCGGGCGAGCGGCGCAGTCCGTACGCGGAGCACAGGTCGGTGACGCCGAGTCGGACGGCCAGGATGCGCTCGCGGTACTTGTCCAGCAGGCGGGAGATCCCGTACAGCTGCTCGCGCCGGGTCTCCAGGTGGGCCAGCTCCGGCGACTCCAGGACGGGCATGGCGAACAGCCGCTGTCCGGAGGCCTCCTCGGCCCTGGTGAGCGCCTCCAGGTAGGCGCCGCCGCTCTCGTCGGTGAACTTGGGCACCACGTAGCCCGCGAGCAGCCGGACGGCCGGGCCGAGCCGGCGGGTCAGGTCGGTGATCTGCTCGGCGCGGCGGACCCGCACGAAGAGCAGCGGGACGCCCTCGGCACCGTCGGCGGCGAGCTCGCCGAGCTGGGCCACCAGGTTCCGTTCGGCGTCCGGCACCTCGTGGTCGGCGATCGCGTCCTCCAGGCAGAGCACCATGGAGACCACGCCGCGGGCGGCCTGCTTGCGGATGTCGGCGGCCAGCGTGGTCCGGGTCGCCGGGCTGTACAGGGTGGCACCGAGCCCGGTGGAGAGCACGGCCGCCTCGCTCTGCAGGTCGAAGGCGACGGGCTCGCTCAGGAAGAGCCGACCCCGGACGTCGTCGGCAAGGTGGCCGAAGTGGCGCAAATCGCTCTCCCTGGAGGCTCGGTGGCGGCCCGGTGGCCGGGCGGGGTACGGCTGACGCCCTGACAGCACGGACGCACGGCCGGACCCGATGGTTTCGGGGTGGGGGGCGGCGCACGGGACATCTCACCCGCGGGCGGGGTCTGCCGGGGTGGACGGGCCGCCCGGGCCGTTGGCCGCTAATCGTACGGTCCGTTTCGGCCGTGCAAAGCCTTGAAACATCGAATTCTCGGAAGGTTACCTGGGGCGACACACAACGCGGACGCCGGTGGCCGGTCCACGTTGTCCGGCGGGGGCGCCGCCGGGCAGGATGTAGGGCATGACGCACGTGATGGCGAAGGGCGCCAACATTCCACTGACGGCCTCGGCCGTCCGGGCCGAGCTGCGCTGGACGGCCGCGCCCGGCGGGCCCGAGGTGGACGTCTCGGCCCTGCTGACCGGCACCGACGGCAAGGTCCGTTCGGATGCCGACTTCGTCTTCTACAACCAGCCGGACCACCCGTCCGGCGCGGTGCGCCACCTCGCGGGCCAGCAGTCCTCGGCCGGCGAGGAGGTCTCGGACGCGGTCGAGATCGACCTCTCCCGACTCGCCGGGGACGTCGAGCGGGTGGTGCTGGCCGGGTCGGCCGAGGGCGGATCGTTCCGCGCGGTGTCCGGACTGCGGGTGCTGGTCTTCGATGCCGCGGGGGGCGCGGAGGCGATCGCCGAGTTCCCGATCACCGACGGTGACGAGGTGACGGCGCTGGTCGCCGGCGAGTTCTACCGCCGCAGCGGCTCCTGGAAGTTCCGCGCGATCGGGCAGGGCTACGCCAGCGGCCTGAGCGGGCTCGCCACCGACTACGGCATCGCGGTGGAGGACGGCGAGGACGACGCGTCCGGGCAGGCGCCGCCGTCCGACGCCGCCGACCGGGCCCCGGCCGCTCCGGCGGAGGAGGAGCCGGACACCTACACGCTGGCCCCCGCGGCGCCGACCGCCCCGCTCCCGCCGCCGCCGGCCGCCCCGCCCACCGCCGGGGTGCCCGCCGCGCCGCCGGCGACGCCGGCCCCCGCGGCCCCGCCCGCCGGGTACGGCTACCCGCAGCCGGCCGCGGCCCAGGGCGGCTACGGCTACCCGCAGGCCCCCGCGCCGTACCCGCCGCAGCAGCCCAACACCGGGTACGGGTACCCGCAGCAGCAGCCGCCCGCCGGGTACGGCTACCCGCAGCCCCCGCAGCCGAACACCGGCTACGGCTACCCGCAGCAGCAGCCCGCCCC
>NZ_JBHWBW010000480.1:0-6058 GCF_042735675.1 Kitasatospora sp. NPDC059571 | reverse complement strand
GTAGACCGCCCCGCGCCCACCGCGGCGCCCCCCGCCGGGGCCCCCCTGGCCTCCGCCGTCACCACCGCGGCGCCCCCCCCCCGCCCGTTCTATCCCGGTGGGCCCCCCCCCGCCCCCCTGCGGCGGCGCCGGGGTCTGCTCACCCCCGCCGGTGATCTTGTGGAGGCCGTCCTGGATCTTCTTCTCGATGGCCTGGTACTCGGCCATCACCTGCTTGATCTTCTGCGCGTCCTCGGCGATGTCCTGGGTGAGCTGCTTCTTGGTCTCGGCCAGCGCGTCGGCCTTCTCCTTGATGGTCTTGACCTTGTACGCGACGTCGAAGGCGACCGCGAGGAAGTTGCCGACGCCGGGCAGCATCCCGGCCTCCAGGTCCATCGTGGCGGCCTTGGCGACGGCCGACTTGATGGCCTCGACCTGCTGGGTCATCGCGGTCATCCGCTGGTTGATCTTCTGGAAGTCGCTCTGGATCTTGGCCAGCTCCTGCAGCTGGACTCCGAACTGGTCGCCCACGGGGCGGTTCTCCCTCGTACGGTGTGGATGCGGGACGGTCGGGCGGTCAGAACGCGTCGGCGAGCGACTTGATCGCCTTGCCGAGGTCGCCCAGCTCGTCGGCGACGGTGTTCAGCTCCTTGACCCTGCCCTGGGCGTGCGCGACGAACGCGTCGGCCGCCGGGCCGTGCCAGGTGAGGTGGCTCAGCGCCGTCCCGATCTCCTTGCCGAACGCCTCGACCTCCTTGCTCATCTGCTCGAGCTCGGCGGCGTACTTGTTCAGCTCGGCGTCAGGGTCGCCGAACATCTTGGTGAGCACCCAGTGCGTGATCTTGGTCGGGGCCCAGAAGACGTCCTCGGCGACGTGCACCGCGGCGCTGCCCAGATCCTTGACGTCGTCCCACAGTCCCACAGCCGTTCCCCCATGACCTCTTCGAACTCCAGGCTGATAGTCGGTCAAAAGGCTAGCCCACCGGCCATCCGCGGGGGAGAGCCGCTGCAGACGGCGGACCGTCAGCGGCGGCCCACCGCGAGCACCGCCACCGCCGGCAGCGCCAGCAGGCCGTCCGCGTCCGTCCGCTCGGCCGCCAGCCGGTCGTAGTGGCCCTTGACCAGGGCGACGCCGGCCGGCGGCTGCGCCGCGATCACCTGGCCGAACGACGCCATCCCCTCGGCCGCCCCGGCCCAGAACTCCTCGGCCCCCACCCGGTGCGTCCACCGCAGCTCCCGGCCGGCCGCGTCCGCCCAGCCGGCCTCGGCCAGCAGCCCGGCGAACCCCTCCGGGGTGCGCTCGAAGTCCACGGGCAGGGTCGGGGAGGCCGGCCGCTCCACCCCCGCCGCGGCCAGCGCCTCGCCGAACAGGCTCATCGCGCGGTTGGCCGCCGACGCCCAGATTGTCACCGCGAGGCGCCCGCCCGGCCGGGTCACCCGGCGCAGCTCGGTCAGCGACGCGACCGGGTCCTCGACGTGGTTGAGCACGAAGTTGGCCACCACCGCGTCGAACGAGGCGTCCGCGAAGGGGAGCCGCGGCAGCACCGCGTGGTGCACCGGCGCCCCCGGCAGGTTCGCGGCGGCCAGCTCCACCATGCTCGGTTCGGCGTCGACCGCGGTGACCCGGGCGCCGAGGCGCTGCGCGGCGGCGGCCGCCGTACCCGGGCCCGTCCCCGCGTCCAGCAGCTCGACGCCCTCGGCCGCGCCGGAGGCGGCGACCAGCTCCGGCACCGCCCCCGCGCACAGCGTGGCGAAACTCCGGGCGTACGCCCCGGCCCGGCCCGCCCACATCGCCCGCTCGTGCGCGTCGAACTCCCCCGCCATGACACTGCCCCTTCCCGTTCCACGGGGCGCCCGGCCCGTCCGGGCACCCCGGTGCGGGGACGAACGGGTACGGCCGGCGGTTCCCCGCGGCGCGGTCGGGTGCCTGTTCGCCCTTCGCCACCCTGGGCTGTGACACTGGAGGGGCTCGAAAACCGAGGTGCGCCCGCACGTGCCTCCTTGCGAACCTAGAGGGATGCCCGCAGTGAGTTCTCCCGTAGCCCAGCCCGCCGGTGCACCCGCCTTCGCGGAGCTGGCCGCCAGGCTGCCCGAGCTGATGCTCCGCGACCAGCAGCGGATCGGCCGGCGGCTGGACGGCACGCGGCGGGTGCGCAGCCCGGAGGCCCGGCAGAAGATCGCCGAAGAGCTGTCGGCGGACATCGCCAGGGCCGAGCTGCGGGTCGAGCAGCGCCGCGCCGCCGTGCCGGAGATCCGGTACCCCGAGGAGCTGCCGGTCAGCCAGAAGAAGGACGAGATCCTGGCGGCGATCCGCGACCACCAGGTGGTGATCGTCGCGGGCGAGACCGGCTCCGGCAAGACCACCCAGATCCCGAAGATCTGCCTGGAGCTCGGCCGCGGGGTGAAGGGCCTGGTCGGCCACACCCAGCCGCGCCGGATCGCGGCCCGGACGGTGGCCGAGCGGGTCGCCGAGGAGCTGGCCACCCCGCTCGGCGAGGCGGTCGGCTGGAAGGTCCGCTTCACCGACCAGGTCGGCCAGGACACCCTGGTCAAGCTGATGACCGACGGCATCCTGCTCGCGGAGATCCAGACCGACCGCGAGCTGCGCCAGTACGACACGCTGATCATCGACGAGGCGCACGAGCGCAGCCTCAACATCGACTTCCTGCTCGGCTACCTCAAGCAGCTGCTGCCGCGCCGCCCCGACCTCAAGGTCGTGATCACCTCCGCGACGATCGATCCGGAGCGGTTCGCCGCGCACTTCGGCGACGCGCCGATCGTCGAGGTCTCCGGCCGCACCTACCCGGTCGAGGTCCGCTACCGCCCGATCATCGAGGACGGGGCCGAGGACGACGAGGTCGACCGGGACCGCGACCAGGTGCAGGCGGTCTGCGACGCGGTGGAGGAGCTGCAGGCGGAGGGCCCGGGCGACATCCTGGTGTTCCTCTCCGGCGAGCGCGAGATCCGCGACACCGCGGACGCCCTCAACCGGATGAAGCTGAAGTTCACCGAGGTGCTGCCGCTGTACGCGCGGCTGTCCTCGGCCGAGCAGCACCGGGTCTTCCAGCGCTCGAACAGCCGCCGGGTGGTGCTCGCCACCAACGTGGCCGAGACCTCGCTGACCGTCCCCGGCATCAAGTACGTGATCGACCCGGGCACCGCCCGGATCTCGCGATACAGCCACCGCACCAAGGTGCAGCGGCTGCCGATCGAGGCGGTCAGCCAGGCCAGCGCCAACCAGCGCAAGGGCCGCTGCGGCCGTACCTCGGACGGCATCTGCATCCGGCTGTACTCGGAGGAGGACTTCCTCTCCCGCCCGGAGTTCACCGACGCGGAGATCCTGCGCACCAACCTGGCCTCGGTCATCCTGCAGATGACGGCGGCCGGCCTGGGCGACATCGCCGCCTTCCCGTTCCTGGACCCGCCGGACTCGCGGAACATCAAGGACGGCGTCAACCTGCTGCACGAGCTCGGCGCGCTCGACCCGGCGGAGAAGGACCACCGCAAGCGGCTCACCCCGCTGGGCCGCAAGCTCGCCCAGCTGCCGGTCGACCCGCGGATGGCCCGGATGGTGCTGGAGGCGGACCGGCTCGGCTGCGTCCGGGACGTCATGGTGATCGCCGCCGCGCTGTCCATCCAGGACCCGCGCGAGCGCCCGGCGGAGAAGCGCCAGGCCGCCGACGACCGGCACCGCCGGTTCACCTCGGAGACCTCGGACTTCCTCTCCTACCTCTCGATGTGGCGCTACGTCAGGGAGCAGCAGAAGGAGCTGTCCTCCTCGGCGTTCCGCCGGATGTGCAAGTCGGAGTTCCTGAACTACCTGCGGATACGCGAGTGGCAGGACGTCTACGTCCAGCTGCGGACGGTCGCCAAGCAGCTCGGGGTGACGATCGACGAGCCGCACCCGGATGCCGAGCCCGATGCCGACCGGATCCACCAGGCGCTGCTCTCCGGGCTGCTCTCGCACCTCGGCCTGTACGACGTGGAGAAGCGCGAGTACGGCGGGGCCCGCGGGGCCCGGTTCGCGGTCTTCCCCGGCTCCGGCCTGTTCAAGAAGCCGCCGCGCTGGGTGATGTCCGCCGAGCTGGTGGAGACGTCCCGGTTGTGGGCGCGGATCAACGCGAAGATCGAGCCCGAGTGGGTGGAGCCGCTGGCCGGCCACCTGATCAAGCGGTCGTACAGCGAGCCGCACTGGGAGAAGAAGGCCGGCGCGGTCCTGGCGTTCGAGAAGGTGACCCTGTACGGGATGCCGGTCGTCGCGCAGCGCAAGGTCAACTACGGACGGATCGACCCGGAGCTGTGCCGGGAGCTGTTCATCCGCAACGCCCTGGTCGAGGGCGACTGGGAGACCCACCACCGGTTCTTCGCGGAGAACCGCAAGCTGCTCGGCGAGGTCGAGGAGCTGGAGAACCGGGCCCGCCGCCGGGACATCATGGTCGACGACCAGACCCTGTTCGACTTCTACGACGCCCGGCTGCCGGAGCAGATCGTCTCCACCCGGCACTTCGACTCCTGGTGGAAGAAGGCCCGGCACGAGCAGCCGGACCTGCTGAACTTCGAGAAGTCGATGCTGATCAACGAGGCCGCGGGCGGCATCACCGAGGCCGACTACCCGGACCACTGGCAGCAGGGCAAGCTCCGCTTCAGGCTCACGTACCAGTTCGAGCCGGGCAGCGACGCGGACGGCGTCACCGTGCACATCCCGCTGCCGGTGCTCAACCAGGTCACCGACGAGGGCTTCGACTGGCAGATCCCGGGTCTGCGGGCCGAGCTGGTCACCGCCTGGATCAAGTCGCTGCCGAAGGCGATCCGCCGCAACTTCGTGCCCGCGCCGGACTTCGCGGCCGCCGCGCTGCGCGAGGTGAAGGACCGCCAGGAGCCGCTGCTGCCGACCCTGGAGCGGATCCTGCACCGGATGGGCGGCGTGGTCGTCCCGCCGGAGGCTTGGGACGACGAGCGGGTGCCCGACCACCTCAAGGTCACCTTCCGGGTGGTCGACGGGAAGAAGAAGCTCGCCGAGTCCAAGGACCTGGAGGAGCTCCGCCGCGGCCTGCGGCCCAAGCTCTCCGCGACGCTCTCCAGCGCCGCCGAGGGGCGCGGGATCGAGCAGGCCGGGCTGACCGCCTGGCCGGCCGGGCTGCCGGTGCTCCAGCGCACCTTCGAGCAGCGCTCCCGCGGCCACTCGATGCGCGCCTACCCGGCGCTGGTGGACGAGGGCGGCTCGGTGGCCGTCCGGCTCTTCGACACCCCGGAGGCGCAGCAGCAGGCGATGTGGGCGGGCACCCGCCGGCTGCTGATGCTCGGGGTGAACTCCCCGGCGAAGTCGATCCAGGGCCGGCTCGGCAACCAGGCGAAGCTCGCGCTCTCGTACAACCCGCACGGGTCGATCCCGGCACTGTTCGAGGACGTGGTGGCGGCGGCGGTCGACCGGCTGATGGAGCTGAACGGCGGCCCGGCCTGGGACGAGGCGGCGTTCACCGCGCTCTTCGACAAGGTGCGGGCCGACCTGTACGACCTGTCGGCGGACACCACGCTGAAGACGGCGACCGCCCTGATCGCCTTCCACCGGGCGTCCACCCGGCTGAAGGCGGTCTCCAGCCCGGTGCTGCTGAACGCGGTGAACGACGTCCGGCTGCACCTGGCCTCGCTGGTGCACCCGGGGTTCGTCGCCGGGACGGGCTGGCAGCGGCTGCCCGACCTGAAGCGCTATCTGCTGGCGGTCGCCCGCCGGCTGGAGGCGCTGCCCGAGCACCCGCAGCGGGACGCCCAGCACCTGCTGAAGGTGCAGGGCGTCCAGCAGGCGTACGGCGAGCTGCTGGCCCGGGTGCCGGCCGGCCGGCAGCCGTCCGCGGAGATCCGGGCGATCCGCTGGATGATCGAGGAGCTGCGGGTGAGCTTCTTCGCCCAGGGGCTGGGCACGCCCTCGCCGGTGTCGGAGAAGCGCATCCTCAAGGCGATGGACGCTGCGGCGGCCGCCCTCTGACCCGTGCGGGGCCGGGAGCGGCGGCGCCCCGCCCCGGGGCCCCCGAGGCCGGGGGGCCGGGGGGCCCGGGCTGCGGTACGATCGTGGCTTTTAGCG
>NZ_JBHWBW010000479.1:0-6061 GCF_042735675.1 Kitasatospora sp. NPDC059571 | reverse complement strand
GTAGAGGTCGGTGCGGGCGAGGCCGGCGGGGGGGGGGGGGCGCGGGGCGCGGCCGGGTCCGGCGTCCGCGGGGGGGGCGCGGCGGGCGGGGCGCGGGGCCCCCCCCCGGCCCGGGGTCAGTCGTTGTGCTCGACCATCCGGTCCACGCAGACCGCCACCGCGAGCAGCAGCGGGACGTCGTTGCCGTCCTCGATCTCCACGCCGAAGGTGTCGCGGATCCGGAACCACTTGCGGGAGATCTCGGCGACCCGGTGGCCGTCCGACTTGATCGTGTACTCCTTGTCGATCAGGTCGCCGTGGATCTCCAGCTCGCCGCCGTCCTCCAGCTCCACGTGGTACTTGTCGTGGAACGGCGTGAACAGCTTCTTGCGGACGGTGGCGACGGTGTCCCCGTCGGCGTTCTCGATCCGCATGGCGTCGCGGACGGTGAGCACCTTCTCCTTGATGACCGCGACCACGTTGCCCGCGGTGTCCTGGAGCTCGAAGGTGTCGCGCAGCCGCAGCACCTTGCCGTCCACCAGGAACGCCTTCTCGCCGTCACCGTCCTCGATCCAGTAGTCGTCGCCGACCGCGAACAACCGCTCCTTGACCACGTACTTCATGCCCCACCGACTTCCCTTCGCGCGGACACTGCCGAGCACATCGTGCCCGACGGGCGCTCCGCGGTCAGCCCTCCCCCCGCCTGCGCGTGTCCCGGCGCGGGCCGGCCGCCGACGACGGGTCAGCCCGCGGTCCTCGCCCGCAGCCGGCGCAGCATCCGGGCGTCCTGGAAGCCGACCGCGCGGGCCGCGGACTCCACCGTGGCGCCCTGGGCGATCAGGTGCTCGGCGTGCTCGACCCGCAGCTCCTGCTGGTAGCGCAGCGGGGTGAGGCCGGTGGCCTCGGCGAACCGCCGGGTCAGGGTCCGCTCGCTCACCCCCGCGCCGGCCGCCAGGCCGGACAGCAGCAGCGGGTCGGCGAACCCGGCGTCGATCACGTCCTGCACCCGGTGCACCGCGTCGCTGAGGTGGGTGCGGTGCCGCAGCATGGCACTGGCCTGCTGCTCGTCACCGTTGCGGCGGGTGTACACGACCATGGTCCGGGCCACCCGGGCGGCGGCGTACGGGCCGTGGCGGACCGCCAGCTGGTGCAGCGCGAGGTCGATGCCGCTGGCGATGCCCGCGGAGGTGACGATCCGACTGTCCTCGACGTACAGCACGTCGCGGACGACGGCGGCGCGCGGGTAGCGCCGGGCCAGCTCGTCCTGCAGGTCGTGGTGGGTGGTGCAGCGGCGGCCGTCGAGCAGGCCGGCGCTGCCGAGCGCGTCGGCGCCGGAGCAGACGCTCGCCACGGTGCCGCCGGCCGCGTGGTGCGCGACCAGCCGGGCCAGGGTCTCCGGCGCGAACACCGGCCGCCGCGGCAGGTCGGGCGAGCGCCAGCCCGGTACGACCACCAGGTCGGCCGGGGTCAGCTCCGGCCAGACCGTGGCGGCCCGCAGTCCGATTCCCTGGGCGGTGGGGACGTCCTCCTGCTCGGCCACGTAGACGGTGTCGTAGACGTGGCCGAGGTCGGCGGCCGAGGAGAACACCTGGGCCGGACCGGCGAGGTCCAGCAGGTGCAGCCGCGGCGCCAGCAGGAAGACCACCTTCGTCACGATCCGGTCAGCTCCTCCACGGTGGCGATGCGGGCGAACCGGCCCGCGAGGGCGTACTCGGTCCGGGCGATGATCTCGTCGGTGGCCAGGGTACGCGGGTCGGCGAGGATCTCGGCCAGGCTGCGGCCGGCCGGGGCGTCCCGGTGCTCGATCGGGTGGGTGGCGGTGGCGTCGGTGACGAAGACGACCTGGTACCCGAGGTCGGAGGCCACCCGGGCGGTGGTCTCGCAGCACTGCTCGGTGCGGATGCCGCTGATCACCACCTCGCCGATGCCGTGGCGGGTGAGCAGCTGCTGGAGGTTGGTGGTGGTGAACGCGTTGTGCGAGGTCTTGGTGACGACGGGCTCGTCCGCCGCGGGCTTCAGCCCGTCGATCGGCCGGACGTGGCCGAGCTCCGGGTCGAACGCGCCGCCCGAGCCGGGCTCGGCGTGCAGCACCCACACCACGAGGTCGCCCCGCTCCCGGGCGGCGGCCACCAGGCGGCCGACCTGGTCGGCGATCCCCGGGTCGGAGACGGCCTCCCAGTTCGGCAGGCGGCGGAAGGACTCCTGGACGTCGATCACGACGAGTGCGCTCTTCATGGCTCCATCCTGGCCCGTCGGCGGGCCCGTTCCCCAGGCCCGATCACGCCCCGACCCGGAACGATCCGGTCACCGGATCGGCTCAGTCCGACAGGTGCCACAGCAGCCGGTAGTAGGCGGTCCGGTCCGGATCCGGCGCAATGCCGTAGGCGTCCAGCAGCGGTCGCTCCCAGCCGGGTCCGTAGTTCCACCGGGTGCTCCAGGTGGCGACGGCCAGGTCGGCCCAGCGGTCGGCGACGCCGAGCGCGCCGAGGTCGACGTGGCCGCTGCACCGGCCGTCCTCGCCGACCAGCGTGTTGGGGGCGCACGCGTCGCCGTGGCAGACCACCGGCCCGTCGGCGGGCGGGGCGTCGGCGAGCGCATCGAGCGCCCGCTCGACGGTGGCGAACCGCGGGAGGTCCTCCGGCCAGTCGGCCAGGTCGATCCGGCCGGCGGCGGCCCGGGCACGGACGGCCGCCGTGCGCCGCTGCGCCGACCAGTCGAAGGGGCAGCCCGCCACCGGCAGCGCCTCGTGCAGGGCCCGCAGCCCCTCGCCGACGGCCCGCACCGCCGCGGCGGGGTCGCGCAGCCACCGCCCGTCCACCGCCGACCGCCCGGGCAGCCCGGCCGTGGCGATCCACGAGCCGGCCTCGTCCGCCCCCGCGGCGAGCACCACCGGCACCGCGGTGAACGGGGCCGCCCAGCGCAGCCGCACCGCCTCGGCGTCCAGCCCGGCGCCGACGACCGCCGGCAGCCACTTCACGAACTCCGGGTCCCCGTCCGGCCCGACCTGGAAGGTCAGCCCGCCCAGCGCGTTCTCCCAGACGGCCCGCACGGGTCGGCCCCGCGCGAACTCCACAACGGACGGCGGGACGTCGACCTGGCCCGAGGGCGCACCGGCGATGATCACCGGGCCATTCTGGCCGACCGTCGGCCGGGGCGGCGGGCTTGCGGCCGGTGGTCCGCCGCTGCCGGCCGGGGTGTATAAGTTGTGGGCCCACCGAGATCGTGGGCCTACAAACAGGGGGGATCCGCCGAATGCGGAAGAACGTTCTCAAACGCGCCACAGCGGCCCTGCTCGGCGCCGTCGCCATCACCCTCGCGGCCCCTGCCCTCAGCGCCTCGGCCGACTCGACCCCGACGGCCGCAGCGCTGCAGAGCGGCCAGAAGCTCCTGCCGGGGCAGAGCCTGATGAGCGGTGAGTCCAGCCTGGTGATGCAGGGGGACGGCAACCTGGTGCTCTACCTGGTCGGCCCCACCGGCGCCCACGGACCGGCGCTGTGGAGCAGCGGCACCTACGGCAACCGGGGCGCGTACGCGTACATGCAGCCGGACGGCAACCTGGTCGTCTACCGCAACGGCGGCAGCAGCCCGGCCGACGCCCTGTGGAGCAGCAGGAGCTGGGGCCACCCGGGCGCGTTCCTGTCGCTGTACAACGGCACGCTGAGGGTCAGCGCCGTCGACGGCACCGGCACGCGCTGGGAGACCCACACCGGCGTCGCCCCGACCGTCAGCCAGGGCGGTTGGCACCCGGAGACCCTGATCAACTCGAGCCGGAATGTCGAGCCGGGTCAGTGGATCGAGTCGAACTCCGTCTGGCTGCTCAACCAGCCGGACGGGAACCTGGTGCTGTACCGCAAGCGGGACGGCGCCGCGCTCTGGTCCAGCCGGACCTGGAACCACCCGGCTTCGAGGGTGGTCGTCTCGGACTCGCGGTTCGACGGCGCCCTGAGGCTGGAGAACGTCCAGAACGGCCTGACGGAGTGGTCCATCCCGGTCAAGGGCCAGTCCGGCATCTACGGGAAGGTCCAGGACGACGGCAACTTCGTGATCTACACCGGCAGCGGTACCGCGCTGTGGAGCACCGGCACCTGGGGCAAGGCGTAGTCCCCCGCCGGCGGCCGCACCCGTGACCGCCAGGAGCCCCGGCCGCACCCGCGGCCGGGGCTCCCGCGCGTCCGCCCCGCGCAGCCCCGGGGCCGGAATGCGTCCGCGGGCCGATGGGGTTGGATGAGGACATGGCTTCTCGTGCACGCGTACGCGCCCCCGAACTGGTGGGCAAGGGCGGATGGCTCAACACCGGCGGCAAGGACCTGTCGCTGGCCGACCTCCGCGGCAAGATCGTCATTGCCGACTTCTGGACCTTCTGCTGCATCAACTGCCTCCACGTCCTGGACGAACTCCGGGAACTGGAGGAGAAGCACCGCGACACCGTGGTGATCATCGGCGTGCACTCGCCCAAGTTCGTGCACGAGGCCGACCACCGAGCCGTGGTGGACGCCGTCGCCCGGTACGAGGTGCACCACCCGGTGCTGGACGACCCGGAGCTCGCCACCTGGAAGCAGTACGCGGTGCGCGCCTGGCCGACCCTGGTGGTGATCGACCCGGAGGGCTACGTGGTCGCCCAGCACGCCGGCGAGGGGCACGCCCACGCGATCGCCCGGCTGGTCGAGGAGCTGGAGGCGGAGCACACGGCCAAGGGCACGCTGCGCCGCGGCGACGGACCGTACGTGGCGCCCGAGCCGCAGGCCGGCGACCTGTCCTTCCCCGGCAAGGCCGTCCGCCTCCCCGACGGCCACTACCTGGTGGCCGACTCGGGCCACCACGCGCTGGTGGAGCTGGCCGAGGACGGCGAGAGCGTGGTGCGGCGGATCGGCGACGGCGAGCGCGGGCTGGTGGACGGCGCCGCGCCGCGGTTCAGCGAGCCGCAGGGCCTGACGCTGGTGCCCGAGGGCCTCGATCTGGGCTACGACGTGGTGGTGGCCGACACGGTCAACCACGCGCTGCGCGGCGTCCGGCTCTCCGACGGCAGCGTGACCACGCTCGCCGGCACCGGGAAGCAGTGGTGGCAGGGCTCGCCCACCGAGGGCCCGGCCCGCGAGGTGGACCTCTCCTCGCCGTGGGACGTCGCGTTCTTCGACGGCCGGGTGTGGATCGCGATGGCCGGCGTGCACCAGCTCTGGGCGTACGACCCGGTGGCGGGCACGGTGGCCGTGGCGGCCGGCACCACCAACGAGGGACTGGTCGACGGCCCGCTCGCCGAGGCCTGGTTCGCCCAGCCGTCCGGCCTCGCGGTGTCGGCCGACGGCGAGCGCCTGTGGGTCGCCGACTCCGAGACCTCGGCGGTGCGCTGGGTTTCACGTGAAACCCGGGACGTGCACACCGCCGTCGGCACCGGCCTGTTCGACTTCGGCCACCGCGACGGCGCGGCCGCGCAGGCGCTGCTCCAGCACCCGCTCGGGGTCACCGTGCTGCCGGACGGCTCGGTCGCGATCGCCGACACCTACAACCACGCGCTGCGCCGCTTCGACCCGGCGACCGGTGAGGTGACCACCCTCGCCACCGACCTGCGCGAGCCCTCCGGCGCCGTGCTGGCCGGCGAGGACATCGTGGTGGTGGAGTCGGCGCGGCACCGGCTGACCCGGCTGCGGCTGCCCGAGGAGGCCGTCCGGGTGGAGTCGGTCGCGCACCGCACCCAGCGGGCTGCCACCGAGGTGGCGCCGGGCGCCCTCCGGCTCGACGTGGTCTTCCGGGCACCGTCCGGCCAGAAGCTGGACGAGCGCTACGGCCCGTCCACCCGGCTGCTGGTCAGCGCCACCCCGCCGGAGCTGCTGGTCTCCGGGGCGGGTGCGGACACCGACCTCTCCCGCGAGCTGGTGCTGAACGAGGCGCTCACCGAGGGCGTGCTGCACGTCTCGGCGATGGCGGCGTCCTGCGACGACGACCCGGAGATCGAGTACCCGGCCTGCCACGTGCACCAGCAGGACTGGG
Source organism: Kitasatospora sp. NPDC059571 (assembly GCF_042735675.1). Lineage (NCBI taxonomy): Bacteria > Bacillati > Actinomycetota > Actinomycetes > Kitasatosporales > Streptomycetaceae > Kitasatospora > Kitasatospora sp. NPDC059571. The sequence continues at coordinate 97 of NZ_JBHWBW010000479.1, read as the reverse complement.
GCGTGCCGGTGCGGCTGACCGCCGACGGCGCACGCCGGCTGCCGCTGGTGCTGGCCGGCATGGAGTGACGCACGGGGGCGGGCCGACCGGCACCGGT
>NZ_JBHWBW010000478.1:0-6098 GCF_042735675.1 Kitasatospora sp. NPDC059571 | reverse complement strand
CGCCTCTATGGTCGCGGCGGCAGGCACCAGGCTTAACCGGGCAACGCCCCTCCACCCCCCACCCGCCGCGGCCGGGGCGACCCCCCGTACGGGGTGCCCGCCCTCCGGCGTTCCGGCGTGCGCTCCGGCCGGCTACGGCAGGGCCAGCATCCGGTCCAGCGCGGCCTTGGCGTACTTCTCGGTCTCCGGGTCGACGGTGATCACGTTCGGCACCCGGCCCTCGACCAGCGACTCCAGCGCCCACACCAGGTGCGGCAGGTCGATCCGGTTCATGGTCGAGCAGAAGCAGACCGTGCGGTCGAGGAAGACGATCTCCTTGTCCGGGTGGGCCTTGGCGAGGCGGCGGACCAGGTTCAGCTCGGTGCCGATGGCCCACTTCGAGCCGGGCTCCGCGGCGTCCAGCGCCTTGATGATGTACTCGGTGGAGCCGACCATGTCGGCCGCGGTGACCACGTCGTGCCGGCACTCGGGGTGCACCAGCACGGTGACGCCCGGGATCCGCTCGCGGACCTCGTCCACCGACTCGCGGGTGAAGCGGCCGTGCACCGAGCAGTGGCCGCGCCAGAGGATCATCTTGGCGTCCCGCAGCTGCTCGGCGGTCAGGCCGCCGTTCGGCTTGTGCGGGTTGTAGAGCACGCACTCGTCCAGCGAGATGCCCATCTCCAGCACGGCGGTGTTGCGGCCCAGGTGCTGGTCGGGCAGGAACAGCACCTTCTGGCCCTGCTCGAAGGCCCAGTCCAGCGCCCGCTTCGCGTTGGAGGAGGTGCAGATGGTGCCGCCGTGCCGGCCGGTGAAGGCCTTGATGTCGGCGGAGGAGTTCATGTACGAGACCGGCACGGTGACGTCCGCGATCCCGGCGTCGGTGAGCACGTCCCAGCACTCGGCGACCTGCTCGGCGGTGGCCATGTCGGCCATCGAGCAGCCGGCCGCGAGGTCCGGCAGGACGACCCGCTGCGCGTCGGAGGTCAGGATGTCGGCCGACTCGGCCATGAAGTGCACGCCGCAGAAGACGATGTACTCGGCCTCCGGACGGGCCGCGGCGTCCTTGGCGAGCTTGAACGAGTCGCCGGTGACGTCGGCGAACTCGATCACCTCGTCGCGCTGGTAGTGGTGGCCCAGGATGAAGACCCGGTCGCCGAGCGCGTCCTTCGCGGCGCGGGCGCGGGCCACCAGGTCGGGGTCGGACGCGGCGGGCAGGTCCCCCGGGCACTCGACGCCGCGCTCGCTGTTGGGGTCGGCCTCGCGGCCGAGCAGCAGCAGCGCCAGGGGCGTCGGGGTGGGGTCGACGCCGTAGGTCTCAGTGGTGGTGGTCACGGGCGGGTGCCCTCCTGTGCGGCCGATCTTCCGGCCCCTGCCGGGCTGCGGTTGCACCGCGGGGCCTTCTCGTCTATCTGACGCTATCTATGATAACCCGTTAGCGTCACTGTGACGATGGCCGTCCTGTCGATGTGACGAGAACCGCTCGACGGATCGGCGCCTTCCCGGCGTGGCCGAATCGATATCCCGGCCGCCATCGCGTTGGCTTGGCCCATGAAGGCCATTGTGATCCGGCAGTACGGCGGCCCCGAGGTCGTCGAGTACACCGAGGTGCCCGACCCCAAGGTCGGCCCCGACTCCGTCCTGGTCCGCGTCCGCGCCGTCGGCGTCAACCCGGTCGACTGGAAGATCCGCGAGGGCCGCCTCGACGGCATCATGGACGTCCACTTCCCGCTCGTCATGGGCTGGGACGTGGCCGGCGAGGTCCAGGCCGTCGGCGGCGCCGTCACCGAGTTCGCCCCCGGCGACGAGGTGATCGGCTACGTCCGCAAGGACGCCGTCGAGCACGGCACCTACGCCCAGCTGGTCTCCGCGCCGGTGCGCACCCTCGCCCGCAAGCCCGCCGCCCTCGACTGGGCCCAGGCCGCCGGCCTCCCGCTGGCCGGGCTGACCGCCTACCAGGCGCTGCGCGCCCTCGCCCCCGAGAAGGGCGAGACCCTGCTCGTGCACGCCGCGGCCGGCGGCGTCGGAAGCCTCGCCGTCCAGATCGCCCGCGTCGCCGGCGCCCGGGTCATCGGCACCGCGCGGGAGCGCAACCACGCCTGGCTGCGCACCCTCGGCGTCGAACCGGTCACCCACGGGCCCGGCCTGGTCGACCGGGTCCGCGCCCTCGCCCCCGACGGCGTCGACGCCGCCCTCGACCTGGTCGGCGGAGACGCCGTCGAGACCTCCGCCCAGCTCGTCGCCGACCCCGCCCGGATCGCCTCCGTCAGCGACTTCGGCGTCCGCGCCCGCGGCGGCCACTACGTCTGGGGCCGCCCCGACGCCGCCGACCTCGCGGCCCTCGCCGACCTCGCCGACCGCGGCCTGCTCACCGTCCCGGTCGCCTCCACCTTCCCGCTCGCCCAGGCCGCGTCAGCCCAGGCGCTGAACGCCGAGGGAAGAACACGGGGCAAGATCGTGCTGCTGGTGGACTGACCCCGCCGGCGCGCGAGAATAGGGCGGCGCGCCGTCCCACCCCCGACGCCGCACCGCCCGCACGGACGACAACCCAGTGGAGCAGCACGATGAGCACGCACCGAGCGCCCGACCAGGGCGGCGCGGCGCTGGACGACACCGACCGCCTGCTGCTGGAGCACCTCAGCAAGGACGGCCGCGCCTCCTACGCCGAGATCGGCCTGCTCGCCAACCTCTCCGCCACCGCCGTCCGCCGCCGCATCGACCGGCTGCGCGCCCGCGGCGTCGTCCGCGGCTTCACCGTCGTCCTCGACCCCGCCCTGCTCGACTGGCGCACCGAGGCCTTCGTGGAGGTCTACTGCCGCGAGCGCACCAGCCCCGAGGAACTGCTCGCCAGCCTCCGCAAGTTCCCCGAGGTCGCCGCCGCCTGGACGGTCACCGGCGACCCCGACGCGCTGGTCCACCTGCGCGCCGCCGACACCCGCCACCTGGAGGCCGTCATCGAGCGGATCCGCAAGGAGCCCGGCGTCCAGCGCAGCCGTTCCTCGGTGGTGCTGTCCCGGCTGATCGGCTGACCCCGCGGCAGCCCGGGACCGCACCGCGCAGGAAAGCTGCGCGACCCCCCTCGAACACGCTCGAATCCTGCCCCGGCGGCCCCTTTCCGACGCGCGCCCGGGGAACGCCGCTGCCTACGCTGATCGTGTCCGGTACGCCCCAGGAACCCCGCCCGTACCGGCCTTCACGCTCGCAGCACGAACGAGAGGGACCCCCGGTGTCCGCAGCCCCCGACCGCATGCACCAGCCCGACAACCAGCTGGTCGACCTCGTCTTCGACTACATGCGCGAGCGGCTGCAGTACGACCCCGTGCCGCTCGACCACCCCGGCGACGGCGACCACCTGCGGTCCCACCTCGCCGGCCTGCTGAACGAGCACGGCAACGCCCCCGCCGACGTGCTCAAGCTCTACGACCACGAGCTCTCCCGCGCGGTCATCTCCGCCGACAGCCCGCGCTACCTGTCCTTCATCCCGTGCGCCCCCACCAAGGCCGCGCTGCTGTTCGACATGGTCGTCTCCTGCGCCTCCCTGCAGGGCATCTCCTGGCTGGAGGCGGCCGGCGCGATCGCCGCCGAGAACCAGGTGCTGCGCCTGATCGCCGACCGCGCCGGGCTGCCGGAGAGCGCCGGCGGCACCTTCGTCTCCGGCGGCTCCGCCGGCAACCTCTCCGCCCTCGTCGTCGCCCGCGACACCGCCCGCCGCAGACTCGGCGTCGGCCCCGAGGCCCGGCTGCGGATAGCCGTCGCCGACCAGGTGCACTCCTCGGTCAAGAACACCTTCAACATCATCGGCGTCGAGGCCTTCGTCGTGCCGACCGTGGACCGCCGCTTCACCGGCGAGGCCCTGCGTGCCGCACTGGCCGCCGACCCGCACCCGGAGACCGTCATCGCCGTGGTCGGCACCGCCGGCACCACCAACGAGGGCATCGTCGACGACCTCCAGGGTCTGTCCGAGGTCACCCGCGAGCGCGGCCTGTGGTTCCACGTCGACGGCGCGTACGGCGGCGCCGGGCTGTTCGCCCCCTCCGTGCGCGAGCGCTACAACGGCATCGAGCACGCCGACTCCTTCGTCGTCGACCCGCACAAGTGGCTGTTCGCGCCGTTCGACTGCGCCGCGCTGATCTACCGCAACCCGCAGCTCGCGAGGGCCGTGCACACCCAGGACGCCTCCTACCTCGACGTCCTGCACACCGAGGGCGACGAGTGGAACCCCACCGACTACGCCTACCACCTCACCCGGCGCGCCCGCGGCCTGCCGCTCTGGTTCTCGCTCGCCGTGCACGGCACCCAGGCCTACACCGACGCCATCGAGACCGGCCTGAAGCTGGCGCAGGACACCGCGCAGGTCATCCGCGACACCGAGCACCTGGAGCTGCTGCACGACCCGCAGCTGTCCGCGGTCTGCTTCCGCCGCAAGGGCTGGACCAACGACGACTACTACCGCTGGTCGCAGCAGCTGCTCGCGGACCAGATCGGCTTCGTCACGCCCACCGGCTGGGACGGCGAGACCGTCGCCCGGTTCGCCTTCCTGCACCCCGGCACCACGATGGAGATGGTCCGCGAGATCCTCGCCACCATGGCCTGAGCACCGCACGGCCGAACCGCTCCGACGGATGCGGCCGCCCGCGCCCTACAGGAACCCGCCGTGCGGGACGTAGGGCGCGGGCGGCCGCATCCCGTGCAGGGCCACGTAGCCGCGGGTGCCCAGGGACAGCCCGACCTCCAGCCCGACGTCCACCGCCCACTCCTGCTCCGCGGTGAGGAACTCCACCACCGCCTCCTGCCCGTCGGGCACCCGGGCCAGCGCCTCCCGCAGCAGCCGGGTCGCGATCCGCTTCGACGTGGCCGCGAGCAGCTTCACCTCGCCGCCGGTGCGGTAGCAGTACCCGCTGCCGGCCAGCGCGTCCGCCACCAGCAGCTCGTCGCAGTGCGCCAGCAGGAACGCGTGGTCCGCGCCGTGCGCGGCGCCGCGCAGCCGCCGGTCCACCGAGTCCAGCAGGTGGAACTGGGCCGCGCCCCCGGGATGTACCGGGATGTCGCCCGGGTCGAGCAGGCCCGCCCGGTCCACCCGGCCGGTCAGCCGCATCGCCGGGTGAAGCGTGAAGCCCGCCCGCCGGTAGCGCCGCGCCGCCGCCGGGGACGGCGAGGCGCACAGCATCCCGCGCAGGCAGCCCCGTCCGTGCGCGGCCGCCCGCTCCAGCAGCAGCCGTCCCACCCCGCGGCCCTGCACCCCGGGCTCCACCGCGAACAGGGCGAGGATCCAGACGCCCTCCCGGCGCATCGACAGCGCCGCCCCGACCACCCGGCCGCCGTCCTCCGCCACCCAGCAGCCCTGCGGATCCGTGCGCACCAGGTGCCGGGTGCGGGCCAGCTGCACCACCGCCCTCGGGTCCTCCCCGTCCGGCACCCCCGCCGGCTCCGGGACCGGCCCCTCCAGCGCGCGGAAGGCCGCGCGGGAGACCTGCCGGACGGCCTCGGCGTCCGCCGCCGTGTCCTGGAGCTGACGGATGATCACGCCGTCCATCCTGGCCCGAGAGCGCCTCGACCGTCACCGGAATCCGGAACATCGGACGCTGACCACGGCCCTTGGGTGTGCGAGCATGGATGGAGCAGCACGGACGGGGACACCTCCGTCCCCCGAAAACACCGCCCACCGGAAATGAATCCGGGAGGCCGCCGGTTTGCACTGGCGGCACATAGTCGTCACAGACCGGGAGTAAGCATGACCGTCCAGGACGAGACCACCGTCGAGAGTGGCATCCTCCTCACCGATGCGGCCGCGGCCAAGGTCAAGGGCCTGCTCGACCAGGAAGGCCGCGACGACCTCGCGCTGCGCGTCGCCGTGCAGCCCGGCGGCTGCTCCGGCCTGCGCTACCAGCTGTTCTTCGACGAGCGCTCGCTCGACGGCGACGTCGTCAAGGACTTCGGCGGCGTCAAGGTCGTCACCGACCGGATGAGCGCCCCGTACCTGGGCGGCGCCACCGTCGACTTCGTCGACACCATCGAGAAGCAGGGCTTCACGATCGACAACCCGAACGCGACGGGCTCCTGCGCCTGCGGCGACTCCTTCAACAAGCCCGTAAGGCCGCGCGTACGCCCGAGCGCGACGC
>NZ_JBHWBW010000477.1:0-6099 GCF_042735675.1 Kitasatospora sp. NPDC059571 | reverse complement strand
GGCCCGCACCCCTCACAGGGTGCGGGCCGGCCGTCGTCGTCGTCCCTGCGGGCCATCGGCGGGGCGCGCGCCGTACGGCACCGGGCCCGGCGGGGAGCCGGGCCCGGATGCGGCCTGCGTCAGGGCCGGCCGGTGGCCAGCGGGCGCATCAGGCCGCCGTGCACACCGGGGCGGCGCTGGCCGGGCAGCGGGGAGCCGGGCGGGGCCTGGCGGCGCAGCACGGCCGGGCCGGCGCCGGGCGGCGCCTGGTGGGCCTGCACCGGGTGCGGCGGCCCCCCGTGCGGCGAGGCCTCGGCCGGGGGCCCGAGCGGGGCGAGCGAGATCTGCACCCCGCAGTCGGCCAGCGCGTCGAGCTCCCGGGCCGTCGGGTCGTGGGTGGCGGACTGCTCGTCGGTGACCAGGCGGGTGATCGCCTCCGTCGGCACGGTCTGGAACATGGTGTCCGACCCGAGCTTGGTGTGGTCGGCGAGGACGATCACCTCCGCCGCCGACTGGACCAGGGCGCGGTCCACGCTGGCGGACAGCATGTTGGTGGTCGACAGCCCGCGCTCGGCGGTCAGGCCGCTGCCCGACACGAAGGCCTTGGAGACCCGCAGGCCCGCCAGCGACTGCTCGGCACCGCTGCCCACCAGGGCGTAGTTGGAGCCGCGCAGGGTGCCGCCGGTCATCACCACTTCGACGCGGTTGGCGTGCGCCAGCGCCTGGGCCACCAGCAGCGAGTTGGTGACCACGGTGAGGCCGGGCACCCGGGCGAGCCGGCGGGCCAGCTCCTGGGTGGTGGTGCCGGCGCCCACGACCACGGCGTCGCCCTCCTCGACCAGGCCGGCGGCCAGGTCGGCGATGGCGCTCTTCTCGGCCGCGGCGAGGTGGGTCTTCTGCGGGTAGCCGGGCTCCCGGCTGAAGCCCCCGGGCAGCACCGCCCCGCCGTGCCGGCGGTCGAGCAGCCCTTCGGACTCCAGGGCCCGCACGTCCCGACGGACGGTGACTTCGGAGGTCTGGACGACGCGGGCCAGCTCACGGAGCGACACGGCTCCGTTGGCGCGCACCATCTCGAGGATCAACTGGCGACGTTCTGCAGCAAACACGGAACCGACGGTAACCTGAATGACCGTCTGCTTTCAGGCGTTTGCAGCTGGTAGCCGGAAACGCTCACCTGCGAGCGGCGCGCGACCGTACAATTCGCGCCGCCGGTCGCCGGGCCCGCGCTCGGCCGCCCGGGTGAGACGAAGGGGCGGCCGCTGCGGCGGCCGCCCCTCAACTGTCTTCACCCGGTCAGGAGTCCGAGTCCTCGCGCTTGCGGATGTGCAGCTGGCGCGCGGCCTCCGCGGTGGAGCCGGAGAGCGAGGGGTACACGGTGAAGGCGCTGGCCACCTGTTCGACCGTCAAGTTGTTGTCCACGGCGAGCGAGATCGAATGGATGAGCTCGCTCGCGCGGGGTGCGACGACCACGCCGCCGACCACGATGCCGGTGCCGGGGCGGGCGAACAGCTTCACGAAGCCGTCCCGGATGCCCTGCATCTTCGCCCGCGGGTTGCCGCGCAGCGGCAGCTTCACCTCGACGGCGTCCATCTTCCCGCAGGAGACGTCGGCGGCGGTGTAGCCGACGGTGGCGATCTCCGGGTCGGTGAAGACGTTGGAGGCGACCGTCTTGAGGTTGAGCGGCTGCACCGCGTCGCCGAGCGCGTGGTACATGGCGATCCGGCCCTGCATGGCGGCGACCGAGGCGAGCATGAAGACGCCGGTGCAGTCGCCAGCCGCGTACACGCCGGGGGCGGTGGTGCGGGAGACCCGGTCGACCTTGATCTGGCCCCAGTCGTTGAGGTAGACCCCGGCCTCCTCCAGGCCCACGCCGGCGGTGTTCGGGATCGAGCCGACCGCCATCAGGCAGTGGGTGCCCTCGATCACCGTGCCGTCGGAGAGGGTGACCTCGACCTTGTCGCCGACGCGCTTGGCGCTCTCGGCGCGGGAGCGGCTCATCACGTTCATGCCGCGGCGGCGGAAGACGTCCTCCAGCACCTCGGCGGCGTCCGGGTCCTCGCCCGGCAGCACGCGGTCGCGGCTGGAGACCAGGGTGACGTTCGAGCCGAGCGCCTGGTACGCGCCGGCGAACTCGGCACCGGTGACGCCGGAGCCGACCACGATCAGCTCGCGCGGCAGCTCGTCCAGGTCGTAGACCTGCGTCCAGGTGAGGATCCGCTCGCCGTCCGGCTGGGCGTCGGGCAGCTCGCGCGGGTGGACACCGGTGGCGATCAGCACGGCGTCGGCGCGCAGCGACTCGGTGCTGCCGTCCGCGTGCTCGACCAGCACCTCGCGGGAGCCGTCGACCGCCTGCCCGCCGGCGCCGAGCCGGCCCTTGCCGCGCAGCACGGTGACCCCGGCCCGGGTGACGGCCTGGGTGATGTCGTGGGACTGCGCGATCGCCAGGCGCTTCACACGGCGGTTGACCTTGCCGAGGTCCACGCCGACCACCCTGGCCGCCTGCTCCAGCGGCGGGGTGTCGTCGGCGACGATGATGCCGAGCTCCTCGTAGGAGCTGTCGAAGGTGGTCATCACCTCGGCGGTCGCGATCAGGGTCTTGGACGGCACGCAGTCCGTCAGCACCGCCGATCCGCCCAGGCCGTCGCGGTCGACGACGGTCACCTCCGCGCCGAGCTGGGCTGCCACCAGGGCCGCCTCGTATCCGCCGGGTCCGCCACCGATGATCACGATCCGAGTCACGAGCACCATTCTCCCGCATGCCGGAACCAAAGCCACGGCGGGGGCGTTGCCGTCTCCTCACCCCCGCCGGACGCGGCGGTGAACACCGCCCGCACCCGTCCCGGGCAGCGCTCTCCCGTAGGCTGGCGCCCATGTCGCTCTACGCCGCGTACGCCACGAACCTCGACTCCCGGCAGATGAGCCGGCGGGCCCCCCACTCCCCGCTGCGCGGCACGGGCTGGCTGGACGGCTGGCGGCTGACCTTCGGCGGCGAGCAGCTGGGCTGGGAGGGTTCGCTGGCCACCGTGGTGGAGGACGAGAAGGACCAGGTGTTCGTCTCGCTCTACGACGTGGCGCCGATGGACGAGGAGGGCCTGGACCGCTGGGAGGGCGTCCAGCTCGGGATCTACCGCAAGATCCGGCTGCGCGCGCACACCCTCGACGGCGACATCCCGGTCTGGACGTACGTGCTGAACGACTACGAGGGCGGCCTGCCGGCCGCGCGCTACCTCGGCCTGATCGCGGACGCGGCGGAGAGCGCCGGCGCCCCCGACGACTACATCCAGGACCTGCGCCGACGGCCCTGCTGAGGACGGCGGCGGGCGGGCCTCGGAGGATCCTCCGGACGCGGCGGCGGGAAACCGGCGCTTTCCGGTCTTTTCCCCTCATCCTGGTAACGATCCGGCGCGTCTTGGCGGCAATGTCTACGCGCGTAGGCGAATCTTGTCTATCCTCGGTCCCGTGAACGCATCTCCTCAGTCGGTCGTCTCCGCCGACCCCTATGCCGCTGCCCGGGCCGCCGCCGATCGCCTGCGCGAGCTGACCGGTGCCGAGCGCCACGACGTCGCCCTCGTGATGGGCTCCGGCTGGGTGCCGGCCGCCGACGCCCTCGGCGAGACCGTGGCGGAGTTCCCGGTGACCGAACTCCCCGGCTTCCCGGCCCCCGCCGTCGCCGGCCACGCCGGGAAGATCCGCTCGGTGAAGATCGGCGAGAGCCGCGCCCTGATCTTCCTCGGCCGCAACCACTACTACGAGGGCCACGGCGTCGCCACCGTCGTGCACGGCGTGCGCACCGCGGCCGCGGCCGGCTGCCGGACCATCGTCCTCACCAACGGCTGCGGCGGCCTGCGCGAGGGCTGGACGCCCGGTCAGCCGGTGCTGATCAGCGACCACATCAACCTCACCGCGGACTCCCCGATCGTCGGCGCGAACTTCGTCGACCTCACCGACCTGTACTCCAAGCGGCTGCGCGCGCTCTGCCGCGAGATCGACCCGTCCCTCGACGAGGCCGTCTACGTGCAGTTCCGCGGCCCGCACTACGAGACCCCGGCCGAGGTCAACATGGCCCGGGTGATCGGCGGCGAACTGGTCGGCATGTCGACCACCCTGGAGGCCATCGCCGCCCGCGAGGCCGGCGCCGAGGTGCTCGGCATCTCGCTGGTCACCAACCTGGCCGCGGGCATCACCGGCGAGCCGCTCAACCACGAAGAGGTGCTGGAGGCCGGCAAGGCCAGCGCCGAGCGGATGGGCGCCCTGCTCGCGAAGGTCCTTGAGCGGATCTGAGCCCGATCTGACGCAGAATCGGTAGACGGCCGGGCGGGCGGGCACCACCCGCGCGTCCGGCCGTCCCGCCGTCGGCACCCACCTCACTTGGAGCTCGCAGCATGGCGCAGGCACACACCGACGACCTCCTGGGCCGGGCCCGGGCCTGGCTCGCCGAGGACCCCGACCCGCAGACCCGCGAGGAGCTCACCGCGCTGCTCGCCGCCGCCGAGGGCCCCGACGCGGAGTCCGGCGAGCGGATCGCCTGGTCCCGGCTGACCGAACGGTTCTCCGGCCGGCTCCAGTTCGGCACCGCCGGGCTCCGCGGCGAGCTCGGCGCCGGCCCGATGCGGATGAACCGCGCCGTGGTCATCCGCGCCGCCGCCGGCCTCGCCGCCTACGTCCGGGCCAACCCCGGGCTCGGCGACCTCGTAGTGATCGGCTACGACGCCCGCCACAAGTCGTACGACTTCGCCCGGGACACCGCCGCCGTGGTGGTCGGTGCCGGCCTGCGCGCCGCCCTGCTGCCGCGCCCGCTGCCGACCCCGGTGCTGGCCTTCGCGATCCGCCACCTCGGCGCGGCGGCCGGCGTCACCGTCACGGCCAGCCACAACCCGCCGCAGGACAACGGCTACAAGGTCTACCTCGGCGACGGCTCGCAGATCGTCCCGCCGGCCGACGCCGACATCGCCGCCGAGATCGACGCGATCGGCTCGCTCGCCGACGTCCCGCTGGCCGAGGACGGCTGGGAGGTGCTCGGCGACGACGTGCTCCAGGCCTACCTGGACCGCGCGGTCACCGTGCTCGACCCGGGCGGCCCGCGCGACCTCGACGTCGTCTACACCCCGCTGCACGGCGTCGGCCGGGACGTCCTGCTGGCCGCCTTCAAGCAGGCCGGCTTCCCCGCCCCCACCGTGGTGGCCGAACAGGCCGAGCCCGACCCGGACTTCCCGACCGTGGCCTTCCCCAACCCGGAGGAGCCCGGCGCGATGGACCTCGCGTTCCGCACCGCCGGCGCGGTCGGCCCGGACATCGTCATCGCCAACGACCCGGACGCCGACCGCTGCGCGGTGGCCGTGCCGGCCAACGGCGGCTGGCGGATGCTGCGCGGCGACGACGTCGGCGCCCTGCTCGGCGCCACGCTGGTCTCCAAGCGGGCGGCCGGCACCTTCGCCACCACCATCGTCTCCTCCACCCTGCTCGGCCGGATCGCCGAGGCGGCCGGACTCGGGTACACCGAGACCCTCACCGGCTTCAAGTGGATCTCCCGCGCCGACGGCCTGCGCTACGGCTACGAGGAGGCGCTCGGCTACTGCGTCGACCCGGCCGGCGTCCGCGACAAGGACGGCATCACCGCCGCCCTGCTGGTCGCCGAACTCGCGGCCACCCTCAAGGAGTCCGGCCGCACCCTGGCCGACCTGCTGGACGACCTGGCGCTGGAGCACGGGCTGCACGCCACCGACCAGCTCTCCGCCCGGGTCGACGACCTGTCGGTGATCGCCGACGCCATGCAGCGGCTGCGCGAGCGGCCGCCGACCGTCCTCGCCGGCCTCGGGGTCACCGCGGCCGACGACCTGACGGCCGGCTCCGCGGACCTGCCGCCCACCGACGGCCTGCGCTACCGGCTGGCCGGCGAGGGCGTCCGCTCCGCCCGGATCGTCGTACGGCCCTCCGGCACCGAGCCCAAGCTCAAGTGCTACCTGGAGGTGGTGCTGCCGGTCGGCAGCGCCGCCGAGCTGGCCGGCGCCCGGGAGCGCGCCGCGGCCCTGCTCGACGCGGTCAAGCGCGACCTCGCCGCCGCGGCCGGCATCCCCCGCTGAGCCGCCGCCCGCAACCGCGGGCACGCGAAGGGCCCCGCCC
>NZ_JBHWBW010000476.1:0-6170 GCF_042735675.1 Kitasatospora sp. NPDC059571 | reverse complement strand
GGACTGAGGGCCTCCACCCGCTAGCCCGCGTCCGGCTCCGGGCCGGCCGTGAAGCTGCCGCCCAGCGCGTGCACCCGCTCGCGCATCCCGACCAGGCCGTTGCCGCCGCTCGGCAGGGCCACCGGCTCGGCGCCGCGCGGGGAGTCGTTGACCACCGCCACCCGGAAGCCGTTCGGGACGAACGCCAGCAGCACGGCCACCCCGGCGCCGCCGGCGTGCTTGTGCGCGTTGGTCAGCCCCTCCTGCACCACCCGGTAGGCGGTCTGCTCGGCCTCGCCGCGGTACGGGCGGCGGTCGCCGCTGACCGTCAGGGTCACCGCCATGCCCGCCGCCCGGGACTGCTCGACCAGCACCGGCAGCTCCGCCAGCCCGCCGTGCCCCTCCGCCACGGCGGCCGGCTCGGCCATCCGCAGCACGCCGAGGATCTCCCTCAGCTCGTCCAGCGCCTGCCGCCCGACCTCGCCCATCAGCCGGGCGGAGGCCTGCGCCTTCGCCGGGTCCTTGGCCACCACCCGCTCCAGCGCGGAGGCGTGCACCACCATCAGGCTGACCCGGTGCGCGACCACGTCGTGCATCTCGCGGGCGATCCGGGTGCGCTCCTCCAGCCGGGCCCGCCGGGCCCGCTCGCTGGCCTGCTCGGCGAGCAGGTCGAGCTCGGCCTCCAGGCCGTACGCCCGGTCCTTGAGCGACTCGACCAGCCGCCGCCGGGCGCCCACGTACAGGCCGGTGACCACCGGCGGGACGGTCAGGCCGACCGCGACCAGCGCGGCCAGCACCACCAGCATCCAGACCGGCGGCAGCTGCGAGGCGGCCGGCGCCGGCACCGGCGACAGCACCGCGAACAGCGCCATGCCGAACGACTCGGCCAGGGCCAGGGCCGACAGCGCCACCACCCGGCGGCGCCGCGACGCCCACTCCCAGGTCGCCGCCAGGGTGTACAGCGACACCACCAGCAGCACCACGCCGAACAGCCCGGGCACGAAGACCAGCGCCACCACCACCGGCACCGCCGGCCAGCGCCGCCGGACCAGCAGCGTCACCCCCGCCAGCGCCCCGAGCACCGCGGCCGCCACGGCCGCCGACCCGCCCGAGTGCAACCGGGTGTGCACCGTGTCGTACGCGCCGAAGGCGCACTCCACCCCCGCCACCACCGCCAAGGTGACGTCCAGCGCCGCACTGCGTCGGCGCCGCCACCACCACGGACCGGAAACCGGCCCGCCCCCGCCAGGCGACTCGCTCATGGGGGACAGCGTACGGCGGGCCGGGCGGGCGTCCCCAGCTGCGTGGGCCGCCGACGGCGCGCGGGCCCGGGTACACGCCCGCACCCGGCCGGGCGGGCGCCGTGTCCGCCATCCGGCCACGTCTCGGACGCGGCACCCAGTGCCACCTATGCTGTGCGAGTCGGACAGCGCGGTCCGCACACATCTCCCCCATATTGGCTGGGGGCACCTCCCAGCCGAAGGCCGGAGGAGAGAGCCGTTGCCGAACCCCCACCACCACAGGGAGAAAGCCGTGACCGCTCCGGTCCCCGCCTCGGCGGACAACCCATCCGCGACCGCCGCCGGCCCCGAGGCCGACAACGCCGCCCTGCGCGCCGACATCCGCCGGCTCGGCGACCTGCTCGGTGAGACGCTCGTCCGGCAGGAGGGCCCCGAGCTGCTCGGCCTGGTCGAGCAGGTCCGGCTGCTCAGCCGCACCGACGGCGAGGCCACCGCCGAGCTGCTGGCCGGCATCGACCTGGACACCGCGGGCAAGCTGGTCCGGGCCTTCTCCACCTACTTCCACCTCGCCAACGTGACCGAGCAGGTGCACCGCGGCCGCGAGTTCGCCACCCGCCGCGCCCGCGAGGGCTCGCTGCTCGCGCAGACCGCCGACCAGCTCGCCGAGGCCGACCCCAAGCACCTCGCCGACACCCTCGCCCACCTGGCCGTCCGCCCGGTCTTCACCGCGCACCCCACCGAGGCCGCCCGCCGCAGCGTCCTCAACAAGCTGCGCCGGGTCGGCGAGCTGCTGGAGCGCATCCACCGCGAGCACGTCGCCTCCGGCCTGGCCGAGGCCGACCCGACCCGGCACTCCTCCGCCAAGCGGCAGGCCGACCGCCGGCTCGCCGAGGTCATCGACCTGCTGTGGCAGACCGACGAGCTGCGGATCGCCCGCCCCGAGCCCACCGACGAGGCCCGCAACGCCGTCTACTACCTGGACGAGCTGTACCGCGAGGCCGTCCCGGAGGTCCTGGAGGAGCTGCACGAGGAGCTGGCCCGGGTCGGCCTCGCGCTCCCCGAGGGCGTCCGGCCGCTGACCTTCGGCAACTGGATCGGCGGCGACCGCGACGGCAACCCGAACGTGACCCCGCAGGTCACCTGGGACGTCCTCAACCTGCAGCACGAGTACGGCATCAAGGACGCCCTGGACACCATCGACGACCTGCGCAACGCGCTGTCCACGTCGGTCCGGCTGGCCGGCGCCTCGCAGGAGCTGCTCTCCTCGCTCGACGCCGACCTGGCGGCCCTGCCCGAGCTCAGCCCCCGCTACAAGCGGATGAACGCCGAGGAGCCGTACCGGCTCAAGGCCACCTGCATCCGGCTCAAGCTGGAGAACACCCGCGAGCGGCTCGCCTCCGGCACCCCGCACGTCGAGGGCCGCGACTACCGCGGAACCCGCGAGCTGGTCGCGGACCTGCGGCTGATCCAGGACTCGCTGCGCAGCCACCGCGGCGGGCTGATCGCCGACGGCCGGCTCGCCCGCGCCATCCGCACCATCGAGGCGTTCGGCCTGCAGCTCGCCACGATGGACGTCCGCGAGCACGCCGAGGCCCACCACCACGCGCTCGGCCAGCTCTTCGACCGGCTCGGCGAGGAGGCCTGGCGCTACGCCGACATGCCGCGCGAGTACCGCCAGCGGCTGCTGGCCAAGGAGCTGCGCTCGCGCCGCCCGCTCGCCCCCGTCCCGGCCCCGCTGGACCCGGCCGGCGCCAAGACCCTCGGCGTCTTCACCACCATCCGCGAGGGCTTCGAGCGGTTCGGCGACGAGATCGTCGAGTCGTACATCATCTCCATGTGCCAGGGCGCGGACGACGTGTTCGCCGCCGCCGTGCTGGCCCGCGAGGCCGGTCTGATCGACCTGCACGCCGGCATCGCCAAGATCGGCATCGTGCCGCTGCTGGAGACCACCGACGAGCTCCAGCAGGCCGACCGGATCCTGGAGGAGATGCTCTCCGACCCCTCCTACCGGCTGCTGGTCTCGCTGCGCGGCGACGTCCAGGAGGTCATGCTCGGCTACTCCGACTCCTCCAAGTTCGGCGGCATCACCACGTCCCAGTGGGAGATCCACCGCGCCCAGCGCCGGCTGCGCGACGTCGCGCACCGCTACGGCATCCGACTGCGCCTGTTCCACGGCCGCGGCGGCACCGTCGGCCGCGGCGGCGGCCCCTCGCACGAGGCGATCCTCGCCCAGCCGTGGGGCACCCTGGAGGGCGAGATCAAGGTCACCGAGCAGGGCGAGGTGATCTCCGACAAGTACCTGCTGCCGTCGCTGGCCCGGGAGAACCTCGAACTGACCGTCTCGGCCACGCTCGCCGCCTCCGCGCTGCACACCGCGCCGCGCCAGGCCCCCGAGGAGCTGGCCCGCTGGGACGCGGCGATGGACCGGGTCTCCGAGGCCGCGCACACCTCCTACCGCGCGCTGGTCGAGCAGGAGGACCTGCCGAAGTACTTCTTCGCCGCGACCCCGGTCGACCAGCTCGCCTCGCTGCACCTGGGCTCCCGCCCGTCCCGCCGCCCCGACTCCGGCGCCGGCCTGGACGGCCTGCGGGCCATCCCGTGGGTGTTCGGCTGGACGCAGTCCCGGCAGATCGTGCCCGGCTGGTACGGCGTCGGCGCGGGCCTGGCCGCCGCCCGCGAGGCGGGCCTGGGCGACGTGCTGGACGAGATGTACGGCCAGTGGCACTTCTTCCGCAACTTCCTGTCCAACGTCGCCATGACGCTGGCCAAGACCGACCTGCGGATCGCCCGCCACTACGTCGAGCAGCTGGTGCCGGTCGAGCTGCGGCACGTCTTCGAGCAGATCACCGCCGAGCACGACCGCACCCTGCGCGAGGTGCTGCGGCTCACCGGCGAGAACGAGCTGCTGGAGCACAACCCGGTCCTGAAGCAGACCTTCGCCGTCCGGGACGCCTACCTCGACCCGATCTCCTACCTCCAGGTCGCGCTGCTGCGCCGCCAGCGCGACGAGCGGGCCCGGGGTCTGACGGAGGACCCGCTGCGGGCCCGTGCGCTGCTGCTGACCGTCAACGGCATCGCGGCCGGCCTGCGCAACACCGGCTGACCCGGCACCCGCCCGGCCCGAGGGGCGGTCCCGCACACCGCGGGGCCGCCCCTCGGCGCGTCACCCCGCCGGCGCCTGCAGCTCCACCACCTCCACCGCGTACGGCCGGTAGCGCGCCTGGAGCTCGGCGCGGACGGCGTCCGGGTGCGGCGTGCCGAGGATGATCCCGGTGCCGTCCACCCGCCCTGCCATCCCGGTGATGTCCACCCCGCGGTCCCGCCAGTACCTGGTGTCCCCCGCCACCTTGCTGATCACCCGGCCCAGGTCGAACTGCGAGTAGGGCGCATCGCGGAAGCGCAGGGTGCCCGCGGCGGCGCCGAGCGCCGCCGAGAGCCGGGCGTCCAGGTCGCTGCCGGGCACCCGGAAGACCAGCACCGTGCCGACCGCGCGGTCCACGCAGATCCCGGTGATGTGGAAGCGGTCCTCCCGCAGGGCGAACCCCCAGGCCCGGTCGGCCGTTCCGTCCAGCACGTCGTCCCCGATCGGGGCGGTGCCGGACGCCGGGGTCAGCAGCCGGGCCGGGCAGGTCCGGTCGAAGTCCACCGGGGCCTGGGGGACGGGCGCCGGGGCGGTGGCCGCCGGCGCCGTCCCGCCCGCCGGGCCACCGTGCAGCAGCGGCAGCAGGCCGGCCAGCACCACGGCCGCGGCGGCGGCCGCCTGCGCCCCGCGGCGGCGGCGCACCCGGCGGCGGCCCAGGGCGCGGAGCTCGGCCAGCGGCACCTCCCCCGCACCGGCCCGGGCGTCCGCGGCCGCCTCCAAGCGGCCGGCCAGTGCGCGTCCGAAGTCCTCGTCATCCATGTCCGCTCACCTCCCGCTGCGGTGCGAGGTCGCGCCGCAGCGTGGTCATCGCCCGTCCGAGATGTGTCTTCGCCGTCGCGAGGGAGCAGCCCAGCTCGTCGGCCACCGCGGCCATCGGCAGGTCTGCCCAGTACCGGAGCACCACCACCGCGCGCTGCCGCGGCGGCAGCGCGCGCAGGGCCGAGGCCAGCTGCTCGTCGGCGTGGAGCGCCTCCGGTCCCGCGGTGTCCGGCAGCCGGTCGGTGAGCACCTCCCGCCGGGTCCGCCGCCAGCGCGAGACGTGGGTGCGGACCATGGTGCGGCGCACGTAGGCCTCGGTCGCCGACTCCTCGCGGATCGACCGGCGCCGGGCGTACACCCGGGCCAGTGCGTCGTGCAGCAGGTCCCGGGCGTCGTGGACGTCACCGGTGATCAGGAACGCCGCTCGGAGCAGCGCCTGGTACCGCGCTCCGACGAAGGCGTCGAACGGGTCATCCTCCATCGTCATGCCCACCTGACGCGCCGGGGAGGCGAAACGGATGACAGCACGGCGGAGAAATCTCCGCCCGGGCGGGGACGCGCCCGGACGGGCACGGCGGGGAGGTCAGCCGGTGCGGTCCGCGCGGCGCCGGCGCAGCCAGGTCGCCGCACCTCCGGCGACCACCAGCAGCCCGCCGCCGACGGCGTACAGGCCGGCCGAGCCGCCGACTCCCCCGGAGACCGGGGGGACCATCTGTGCGGCGGCCGGCTCGGGGCTCGCCGCCGGGCCCGCGCCCGCTTCGGCGGCCTGCGCCGACGGCGCCCCCGCCCCGGCCGCGGCCAGGCAGAACGCCGCGCCGCCGACCACCCGCGCCACACGGTAGGACCGAGCCACCTGTCATACCCCCAGATCGAACACCTCAACCCTTCGTACGGGGATGACCGTATCCGATGGAGTGCGTCCGGCTGACCCCCGATCAGCTCCCAGCGGCCAAGCGTTGCACGACCGTTGTGTACCGAGCGTGACCGCGGGTCGGCGGCGCCGGCCGGGGCGGGGGTGCACCCTGACTCTTATACACAACTGACCCTCC
>NZ_JBHWBW010000475.1:0-6170 GCF_042735675.1 Kitasatospora sp. NPDC059571 | reverse complement strand
CAAGATCGCAACAATCCCGGCGCGCTCGGGCAGCGCCAGTAAGTACTCATCTTCGTAGGTGTCGGCCGCGTTGCGCTGGCTGGCCCGCGGCGCGGCGATCGCCTGCTCCAGCGTCAGGCCGCGGTCGATCCGGCCGATCAGCACCTGGAGCACGGTGGTGATGATGGTCGCCCCGCCCGGCGAGCCGGCGGCGAAGAAGGGGCGGCCGTCGCGGAGCACGATGGTCGGCGAGATCGAGGAGCGCGGCCGCTTGCCCGGGCCGGGGAGGTTGGGGTCGGGCACGCCCGGGGTGACCGGCGTGAAGGAGAAGTCGGTCAGCTCGTTGTTGAGCAGGAAGCCGCGGCCGGGCACGGTGATCGCACTGCCGCCGGTCTGCTCGATGGTGAGCGTGTAGGAGACGACGTTGCCCCACCGGTCGGCGACCGTCAGATGGGTGGTGCTGGGGCCCTCGTAGGTCTCGGTCGCGGCCGGGCCCGTGGAGCCGCAGGCGGTCGGGTGGTAGGGGTCGCCGGGCGCGAGCGGACTGGTCAGCGCCCGGGCCGGGTCGAGCAGGCAGGCCCGGGCCGCGGCGAAGGCGGGCGAGAGCAGCCGGCCGGTGGGGACGTCGACCGCGCCGGGGTCGCCGACCCAGCGGTTGCGGTCCGCGAAGGCGATCCGGGAGGCCTCCAGGAAGCGGTGGTAGTACTGCACGGTGTCCAGGTGGGCGAGGTCGGAGCGGGCGAGGATGCCGAGTGCCTCGCCGACCGTGGTGCCGCCGCTGGAGGACGGGGCGATGGAGTACACGTCGTCGCCGCGGTAGGAGACGTGGGTGGGCTCGCGCCGGACCACCCGGTAGCCGGCCAGGTCGGTGCGGTCGACCCGGCCCGGGCGGGCGAGCCGGCCGGAGGCGGGGTCGACCGGCGGGTGCTGGAGGGTGTTCACGATGTCGGCGCCGATCGGCCCGCGGTAGAGCGCGGCGGTGCCGTCCCGGCCGAGCTGCCGGTAGGTGGCGGCGAGGTCGGGGTTGCGGAGCGTCGAGCCGACCACCGGGAGCGCGCCGCCGGGCAGGAAGAGCGCCCGGGTGGCCGGGAAGTCCTGGAAGCGCGCCTGGTTGGCGGCGGTCTGGTCGCGGAAGGTCTGGTCGACGGTGAAGCCGTGGTCGGCGATCCGCTCGGCGGGGCGCAGCACCTCGCCGAGTGAGCGGGTGCCCCAGAGGTCGAGCGCCTTCTCCCAGGTGGCGGCGGTGCCGGGGACGCCGACCGAGAGGCCGCTGGTGACCGCGTCGGCGAACGGCAGCGGTTTGCCGTCGGCGTCCAGGAAGAGCGAGGAGTCGGCGGTGCGGGAGGCGGTCTCCCGGCCGTCGAGGGTGGAGACCCGGCCGGTGCGGGCGTCGTAGACGACGAAGTACCCGCCGCCGCCGATGCCGGCCGAGTACGGCTCGGTGACGCCGAGCGCGGCGGCGGTGGCGACCGCGGCGTCCACCGCGTTGCCGCCGTGGCGCAGCACCTCGATGCCGGCCGCGGTCGCGTCGGCGTCGACGCTGGCCACCGCGCCGCCGTAGCCGACCGCCTCGGGGGACTTGGCGGGCGGGGCGGCGGCCGAGGCGGGTGCGACGGCGGAGCAGACCAGGCCGGTGGCGAGGGCGATCGGGGGGAGGAGTCGGGCCAGAGCTCTCATGCAGGACCTCCTGAGTCGGCGTCAACTGTCCGTTCTGCCATACCTGCGGTGGACAGGACAACAGCACCTCCGGCCACTACCCGGCAGTAGTTTCGTTATCCGGCCGAGACCTCCCGACGCCTTACTGACACTGGGTCTTACAAGCTACCGTCCGGTACAGCCGCAAGGATCCGCACCCCCACCCCGCGGATCCGCCCACACAGGAGAGCCGCATGCCCCCACGCGTACGCCGCGGCGCCACCGCCCTGGCGCTGGCCACCGCCCTGCTCACCGCCGCCCCGCTCGCCCTCGCGCCGCACGCAGCGGCCGCTGCCGCGGCACAGGCCGCCGCACCCGCCCTGCGCTTCACCGACATCCCCGGCGACGGCGGGGTGGTGCTCAAGGGCAACGTCTACGAGCCGAACGACGGGGCCGCCGCCCACCCGCTGCTCGTCCTCCCCGCCAGCTGGGGCCTCAACGACCTCGAGTACCTGGCCCAGGCCCGCGCCTTCGCCGCGGCCGGCTACGTCGTCGTCTCCTACACCCCGCGCGGGTTCTGGGGCTCCGGCGGGGAGATCGAGGTCGCCGGGCCGCCCGACGTCGCCGACGTCTCCCGGGTGATCGACTGGGCGCTGGCCCACACCAGCGCCGACCCGCAGCACATCGGCATGGCCGGCATCTCCTACGGCGCCGGCATCAGCCTGCTCGGCTCCGCGTTCGACCCGCGGATCAAGGCCG
This sequence comes from Kitasatospora sp. NPDC059571, assembly GCF_042735675.1. Taxonomy (NCBI): domain Bacteria; kingdom Bacillati; phylum Actinomycetota; class Actinomycetes; order Kitasatosporales; family Streptomycetaceae; genus Kitasatospora; species Kitasatospora sp. NPDC059571. The sequence goes on along the minus strand of NZ_JBHWBW010000475.1, from coordinate 3,797 downwards.
TCGCCGCGCTCAGCGGCTGGGCCGACCTCGCCGACTCGCTGTTCGGCGACGAGACCCAGCACCTCCAGTCGGCCGCCCTGCTCACCGTGGCCGGGTACCTGACGGGCCGTCCGGGCGACGAGCTGCAGACCACCCTCACCCGCTTCTTCGGCAGCGACTGGGCCGACGAGCCGGCCATCCGGGCCTGGGCCGCACAGCGCTCCGCCGCCACCTACACGGATCGGATCAACGCCAACGGCGCCGCCGTGATGCTCGCCAACGCCTGGGGCGACTCGATCTTCCCGCCGAACCAGCTCACCGACTTCTACCAGCGGCTCACCGGCCCCAAGCGCCTCGAACTGCGGCCCGGCGACCACGCCACCGCCGAGGCCACCGGGCTGGCAGGCCTGCCCAACGACGTCTGGACGGACACCCGCGCCTGGCTCGACCACTACCTCCGGGGCGCCGACAACGGCATCGACCGCAGTCTGCCGGTGCACATCCGCCCCCAGCTCCAGGACGGCTACGAGGACTACCCGAGTTGGCAGGCGGTCAGCACCACCACCCGGCGGCTCGGACTCGGCGGCCGCGACTGGCTCGGCACCGGATCGCTCTCCGCCGGCTCGCCCACCGGCTGGCGCACCCCGATCGCCACCGGCGTCGACTCCGGCGCGGACGGCGGGATCGCCCTGCTCAGCAACCTCGCCGAGCAGTTCCTGAAGATCCCCCCGACCATCTCGGTGCCGCTGCTCCCCCGCCCGGTCGCCGCGGTCTGGCAGTCCGCCCCGGCCGGCGCCGTGCAGCGGATCCGCGGCAGCGTCCGGCTGCACCTGTCCGTCACCCCGTCCGCGGAGCAGGGCAGCCTGGTCGCCTACCTCTACGACGTGGACGCGCTCGGCATCGGACGGCTGGTCGCGCACGCGCCGTACACCTTCCTGGGGCGCACCCCGGGGCAGGCGTTCGCCGCCGACGTCCGGATGCAGGAGACCGCGTACGACGTGCCGGCCGGGCACCGGCTGGCCCTGGTGGTGGACACCGTCGACCCGCTGTACATCACCCACAACCCGGCCCGGTCCACCCTCGCCCTCGGCTCGCCGGAGCAGGACCCGTCCTGGCTCTCGGTGCCGCTGCGCTGACCGGCCCGCGGCGCCCCGGCCCGGCCCCCGCGCCCGCGGGGACCGGGCCGGCGGACCTCAGGTGGCCTCCGCCGCCCGCTCCACCCGGTGCCGCTTGATGGTCCGGAACCGCCGGGCGACCTGGCGGGCCAGGTCCGCGGCGCCGACCAGCCCGGCCTCGTTGCCGAGCGCGGCGTGCACGATGGTGGCCTCGGGCCGGAAGCCCCGGCCGGTCAGAGTGCGCCGGAACGCCTCCTGGGCCGGGCCGAGCAGCAGGTCGCCGGCCTCCGAGACGCCGCCGCCGACCACGAAGCGGCCCGGGTCCAGCGCGGCCGCCAGGTTGGCGATGCCCACGCCCAGCCAGTGGCCCACGTCGTACAGCAGCTCGGTGGCGGTCGCGTCGCCGTCCCGGGCCGCCTCGGTGACCAGCGGGCCGGTGATGCCCTCCAGGGTGCCGCCCGCCCGGGCGAGCAGCGGCTGGACGACCGGCGACTCCTCCGCCACCAGCTCCCGCGCCTCGCGCACCAGCGCGTTGCCGGAGGAGTACTGCTCCCAGCAGCCGCGGTTGCCGCACGGGCAGCGGTGCCCGCCCGGCACCACCTGCATGTGGCCGAACTCGCCGGCCAGGCCGTACTTCCCGCGGTCCACGTAGCCGTCGCGGACGACCGCGCCGCCGATGCCGGTGCCCAGGGTGAGCATCACCATGTGGTCCTCGCCGCGCCCGGCGCCGAACCGCCACTCGGCCCAGGCCGCGGCGTTGGCGTCGTTCTCCACCACCACCGGGAAGCGCAGCCGCCGGCTGAGCGCGTCCCGCAGCGGCTCGTTGCGCCAGTTGAGGTGCGGGGCGAAGAGCACCCGGGAGCGGTCGGCGTCGACCCAGCCGGCCGCGCCGACCCCGACCGCGTGCACGTCGTGCTTGTCGGCGAGCTGCAGTACCAGGTCGACGATGACGTCCTCGACAACGGTCGGGCTCTTGCTCTTGTGCGGGGTCTCGGCGCGGACCCGGTCGAGCACCCGGCCCTCGCCGTCCACCACGCCGGCCACCACCTTGGTGCCGCCGATGTCGACGCCGATGGTGGGCAGCCGCAGCACGCCGGCCGGCAGCGCGCGGCGCCGGCGGTCGGCGCCGCGCGGCCCCAGGCCGAGCAGGGTGGGCAGGACGGCCGGCCGCTGGGGGCTGTTCGGGGTGGTCACGTGGGCGGTCGCTCCTTCGGGGTCGGGCGGCGGGTCGGCCGCGGTACGGGCCGCTGCCGCCATCCTCCTCCCGTCGGCGGCCCCGCCGGGAGCGCACCCCGCGGCCGTTCCCAGCCGGTCCTCATCCGGGTGGCCGCAGTCCGTACCCCGTCCGGTGGATTCGTTCAGATGACTGGCAGACTTGGTTGGGCCGCGTGGGGGATTCACATGGAAACGTGATGTTCCTCTCAGGTTTCGCCCAGTTAACGGCGCAACCGACCCGTGGTTTCCCATTGTCTGATCACATCGAAGCGCGTACCGGGCGAGCGGGGCCCGGGCGGCCGGCAACGCGGATACGAGAACCTGATGCAACTCACCGGAACACCGTTCCTGATCCTCACGATCGTCCTGGTACCGATCTCCATCGCGGCAGCACTGCTGCTGTGGGGTCGCGCGCGCGGGCCCAGGCCCGTCCAGGTGCTGAGCAGACTCATCATGATCCTGCTCTGCCAGGCGACGGCCGTGACCATGGTGTTCGTCATGGTGAACAACGCCAACCTGATCTACGGCAGCTGGGACGACCTGCTCGGCACCGGCAACCACGTGCGGGCGGTCCCGCAGGTGCCGGCCGACGGCCCGGGCCAGGACGCCAAGGGCGAGCCCAAGGTGCTCCAGCAGTTCAAGGCCGTCGACGACCCGGCGGTGCCGCGCGACGTCCAGCGCACCGACCTCAAGGGCCGGCTCTCCGGCGTCGACGGCGAGGTGCTGGTCTGGCTGCCGCCGCAGTACAACGACCCGGCGTACAAGGACCGGACCTTCCCGGTCGTCGAGCTGATCCCGGGCTTCCCCGGCTCCTCCAGCACCTGGTACGGCACGCTGAAGGTGTCCGAGCAGCTCAAGCCGCTGATGAAGAGCGGCAAGGTCGCGCCCTTCATCCTGGTGTCGCCGCGCACCCTGCTGCTCGGCAAGGGCATCGACACCGGCTGCGCCGACGTCCCCGGCAAGGTCAACGCCGACACCTGGCTCTCCCGGGACGTTCCGCAGATGGTGCTGGACAACTTCCGGGCGGACGCCTCCTCCGACCGCTGGGCGGTGGCCGGGTACTCCGCGGGCGGGCACTGCGCCGCCAAGCTGGCCCTGGAGCACCCCAACCGCTACCGCGCCGCGATCAGCCTCTCCGGCTACAACGACCCCGCCGCCGAGAGCGCCTCGCTGACCGCCAAGGACCCGCACCTGCGGGAGGTCTCCAACCCGCTCTACATCCTCAAGCACGCCAGCCCGGCGCCGCACGTCAGCCTGTTCGTCAGCGGCAACAAGGGCGACGGCTACGAGGGCGGGCTGGCCCTCAAGCAGGCCGCCAAGCCGCCGACCGAGGTGGTCGTCCAGGAGACCAGCGGGCCGCACGCCAGCGACGTGTGGCGGCCGATGCTGCCTCAGGTCTTCACCTGGCTCACCGGTGTGATCCCGGCCCAGCACTGACGCACCGCCGCTCCCGCGCAACGCCGACGGGCCCGCCGCACCGAAGTGGTG
>NZ_JBHWBW010000474.1:0-6190 GCF_042735675.1 Kitasatospora sp. NPDC059571 | reverse complement strand
CCGCGACTGCACGGCCAGGTGCAGGGCGACCAGTGAGGAGGAGCAGGCGGTGTCGACGGTGACGGCCGGGCCCTGGAAGCCGAAGGTGTAGGAGATCCGGCCGGAGGCGACGCTCGCGGCGTTGCCGGTGACGAGGTAGCCCTCCATGCCGTCGGCGGCCTCGTGCAGCCGGGGGCCGTACTCCTGGGCCTCGGCGCCGATGAAGACGCCGGTGCGGGACTCGCGCAGGCCGGTCGGGTCGATGCCGGCGCGCTCGAACGCCTCCCAGGCGGTCTCCAGCAGCAGGCGCTGCTGCGGGTCCATGGCGAGCGCCTCGCGCGGCGAGATGGTGAAGAAGCCGGGGTCGAACTCGTCGGCGTCGTGCAGGAAGCCGCCCTCGCGCGCGTACGAGGTGCCGGCCCGGTCGGGGTCGTCGTCGAAGAGGCCGGCGAGGTCCCAGCCGCGGCCGGTCGGGAACGGGGAGACGGCGTCGACCTCGTCGGACACCAGCTGCCACAGCTGTTCGGGGGTGCGGGCGCCGCCGGGGAAGCGGCAGGCCATCGCGACGATGGCGATCGGCTCGTCGTCGGCACCGGAGGAGACCGGCAGCGGCTCCGACTCGGCTGCCAGGCCGAGCAGTTCGGCGCGCAGGTGACGGGCGAGCGAGGCCGGGGTGGGGTGGTCGAAGACCAGGGTGACCGGCAGGCGCAGCCCGGTGGCGGCGGTGAGCCTGCTGTGCAGGTCCACCGCGGCGAGCGAGTCGAAGCCCAGCTCCAGGAAGGGCCGGTCGGCGTCGACGGCGGCGCCGGAGCGGCGGCGCAGCGCCTCCCTGGCGCGGTCCAGGACGAGGTTCAGGACGGTCCGCTGCTGCTCGGCCTCGGAGGAGTCGGCGAGCCGTGCGCGCCAGGACGAGACGCCGTCCGAATTTTCGACATCCGCGCCGGCCGGCTCCGGAATGAATTCCTCGGACTGGTTCATCATCGCGCGCTCCACTACCCGGCTGACGGTATCAAACACCGTTGGCCAGCGTGGCACGGGAAAGCGCCGCCGGATAACCCCTTACGGGCCCCTCAGCACCCCTACGATTCGGCGGGGGACCCCTAGGAATTCCTCGGGGTGCCGGGCCCGGGGAATTCGCCGGAATGCGGCCGGGGAATTCCTTCCCACAATCGGGCCACGCTAGCGCGTCGCGGCGGGCCGGTAAAGCGGGCCGCCGGAATTCGCGCCGGGGCGGCGCGCCGGGCGCGGGTCGGGCCCGGCCGGGGTGCGGCTCCGGATCAGCCGCGGACCAGGAAGGGCGCGAGGAGCCCGGGCAGGGCCTCCTCCGCGAAGGCCAGCCCCTCCCCCTCGGCGACGTCGCGCACCCGGTAGACGCCGGCGCCGGCCGCGGTGGCGGCCCCGAGGGTGAGCAGCCCGGCCCGGCGCTGGAAGTACGAGCGGGAGACCGTCCAGCCGATCACGCCCTCGCGCCGGAGGGCGACCGTCCGGCGGACGAAGGTGCCCGACCTGGCCACCAGGTAGGGGCCGGTGAGGCCGTGGCCGAGGGCGCGGTGGGCGTCGACGGCGAGCAGCACGCCGGCGGGCAGCAGCACGGCGGCGGTGATCCCGGCGGCGACCAGGAACGGGGGCAGCCAGATGCCCGGCAGCGCCACCGCGCCGACCACCGGCAGGACGACCGGCAGGACGCGGTTGAGGCGGCGGCGCAGCGCCCGGCGGGGGTGGCGGTGCAGCTCGGCGCGCTCGGTCGGCGACCGGTCGTCGCCGAGCACCGCGGCGGCGACCCGGAGCACCTCCTTGCGCGGCGAGGGCGGCATCAGGGCGCCGCGGGAGCGGTTCTCCTCGGCCGAGCCGAGGCCGCCGGCGACGGCCTGGAGCCGGGCGCCGCCGCCCGAGCGCAGCAGCAGCGGCTCGACCAGTTCGACGCCGCGCAGGCGCCGCTCCTCGATGGAGACCGACCGGTGGATCCACAGCCCGCGCCGCACCCGCAGGATGCCGCCGTCCTCGCGGGCCAGCCGGAAGCCGGACCAGCCCTCGACGTAGAGGGCGACCGCGCCGACGCTGCCGACGGCCGCGACGGCGAGCAGGGTGACCGGGACGGCGACCCAGACGGGCACCGAGGTGAAGGCGTCGGCCGCGCCGCGGACGACGCCCAGCTCCAGCGGGTCGACCTGCATCTCGTGCAGGGTGCGGTAGGCGGCGCCGAGCACGGCGAACAGGCCGCCGACGCCCCAGACGGTCAGCGGGGCGTAGCGGGTCCAGGACAGGTCGAAGGCGGCGATGGTGTCGTCGGCGGCCTCCGCGGCCGGCTCGCCGTGGCCGGCGGCGAGCAGCGCCGCGCGCCGGTTGAGCAGGTCCCGGCGGAGCGCGGCGGCCTGGTCGCGGGTGACGCCGTCCAGGGTCAGCGAGCCGCCCGAGGAGCCGACGGCGGCGACTCCGACGGAGACCGCGGCGAGACCGGCGAGGCGCTGCAGCGGCTTGGCGGTGACGTCGGCGTTGCGGATCCGCTCCAGCAGGACGGTGCGGCGGCTGCGGAACAGCAGGCCCTTGTGGACCTCCAGCCGGTCGTGGGTGACCCGGTAGCGGGTGGTGAGGCAGCGCATCAGGTTGATCCCGGCGACCACCCCGAAGGCGATGGTGAGGGAGACGACCGTGATCAGGGCCTGCAGGTTCAGCCTGCCGTGGCCGCCGAGCAGGGTGCCGGCCGCGGTGGCGGCGGGGGCGAGCAGCCAGCTCAGATGGACGGGGACGGAGCGCAGGCTCAGCCGCTGCCAGGCGGGCCCGTCCGGCCCGTCGGCGGGCGCGGACCCGCCGCGCGGGCCGGGGACGGCGGCGGACTCGGTGGTGCCGGGCCGCTCGGGCCCGGCGGGTTCGGTGGTCATGTGGCGTCTCCCGGGGTGGCCTGGGTGGTGCGGGTCAGGTGCTCGACGACCTCGATCGCTCTGCGGTGGTCGATGCCGCGGATCGTCACGTCGCCGGCGGCGGAGGCCGTGGTGACCTTGATCCCGGCGAGCCCGAACAGCTGCTCCAGCGGGCCGCGGACGGTGTCCACGGTCTGGATCCGCGACAGCGGGGCGACCCGCCAGCGCTGCCAGAGCCAGCCGGAGGCCGTGTAGACGGCCTCGTCGGTGGTCTCCCAGCGGTGCACCCGGTAGCGCCACTGGGGCATCACCGCGATGTACGCGACGCCGGGGACGGTGACCGCGAGCAGCACCCAGCCGAAGACGAACCGGGCCGGCGGGATCAGCAGGTAGAGCGCGGCGACGGCCAGGATGAGCGGCACGGGGATCAGCGAGGCCTGCACCGTCCACCAGGCGAGGGCGCGGCGCTCCACCCGGTGCCGCGGCGGCCGCAGCCGGAGTCCTTCGGATGAGGGCATTTCCTGTCCTGTTCCTATCGGGTGGCGACCCGGAGGCGCCGGCGGCGGTTCAGTACCACGACCGTGCGTACGAGTACGGTGGCGAGGGCCATCAGCACGAGCGAATTCGAGAACACGTCGGGACCGCTGATCCGGTACCTGATGGCGAACTCGATGATATCGGCGGTGTACCAGTGCTCGATTCCGTAGACGAAGACCACCCGGGCCGCCGACATCAGGAGCCAGAACAATGCGTACAGCAGGCCCGCGCGGGTGTACACGTTCCCGTCGGAATCCACCTCGCCGGGGAGCATCGCCCCGGCGGTCAGGCCCAGGATGATGCCGATGCCCACGCCGACCAGTTGCAGCGAGAGGTCGTTGCCGGCCAGCTGCGGGCTGTGGAAGAACAGCGCCATCACGGCGGCCACCGCGATCAGCGGCCGGATCAGGCGCATGGTGGTGACCCGGCGCCGGCCGAGGTCGCTGACCAGGATGACGGCCAGCACCGTCCCGCTGACCACCAGGGTGGTGGTGAACCCGCTCATGTGGTGCGGCTCCCGAGGATCGTCCGTCGAGGAACGCGGTTCGTCCTCGCTGATCTCCACGCTAGGGACGTGGTGGACGGGCCGGAACAACCGGTGGACGGACCCGGTGTCCACCGGTCGGTGGACAGCCGCGTCGACGGCGTCCCGCGGAACGGCCCCGGTTGACGGGCCGCCGGTCGGCGGGTGCACGCGGCGGACGGGGCGTGGTAGGACTGGTCGGCGTGCCAGCTCGCGCCATGACCGACCAGTCCCCCGCCGCCCCGTCCGCGCCGGGTGCGCCGGGCGTCCCCGCCGACGGTCCGAGCGGCGCCGACGGCGCGCAGGCGGCCTTCCGGCAGGATCCCATGGTCCGCTGGGCGGGCCTGTGGGACGCCTACTTCGGCCTCTGCTACCTCGTCACCGCCGGGCTGCTGCTCACCTCGCAGGCCGAGCCCGGCAGGGTCGCGGGCGCGGTCGCCGCACTGACCCTGATGGTGCCCTGGTACGCCGCGTTCGGGCGGCCGCTGCTGCGCGCCGGCGAACGGCCGCCCCGCAGCCGCTGGTTCGCGGCCGGCCTGCTCGTACTGTTCGCGGTGGCCGCGGTCCTCGACCTGGCCGGCGCCTTCGCGCTGTTCGCCGTCTGCCCGATGCTGCTGATGAGCCTGCCGTCCTCGCTCGGGATCGCGGTGGTGCTCTGCGCCAACCTGGTGCCGCCCGTCCTGGTGTGGATCAGCAGCGGGCGGCTCGGCCCCGAGGTGCTCGGTGTGCTGCCGCTGACGCTGCTGGGGATCGCGCTGACCGTGCTGCTGGGCCTGTGGATCACCAGGGTGGTCGAGCAGAGCCGCGAACGCGGTCGGCTGATCGAGGAGTTGGAGCGCAGCCGGGAGCGGGAGGCGCGGCTGTCGCACCAGGCGGGGATCGCCGCCGAGCGCGAACGGCTGGCCCGCGAGATCCACGACACCGTGGCCCAGGGCCTGACGAGCATCATCGCGCTGATCCAGACCGCGGAGGCGGAGCTGGAGGACGACCCGCAGCGGGCCCGCCGCCACCTCGCGCTGGCCGCCAGGTCCGCCGTCGACAACCTGGCCGAGACCCGCGGCTTCGTCGCCGCGCTCACCCCGGCTGCGCTGCGCGGCGACTCGCTCGGCGAGGCGCTGCGCCGCCGCGGCGAGGCGTTCGCCGCCGAGACCGGGCTGACCGTCGACCACACCGCCGAGGGCACCGAGTTCCCGCTGCCGACGGCGGTCGCGGTGGTGGTGCTGCGGGCGGCGCAGGAGTCGCTGGCCAATGTCCGCAAGCACGCCGGAGCCCAACGGGTCGTCCTGCGCACCGAGTTCACCGACTGCGAGGTGCGGCTGACGGTCACCGACAACGGCTGCGGGTTCGACACCGCACTGCCCTCCGAGGGGTACGGGCTGCGCGGCCTGCGGGCCCGGCTCGCGGAGACCGGCGGCACCGCCCGGGTGTCCAGCCGGCCCGGTTTCGGGACGGTGGTGGACGTCCGGGTGCCGCTCGGCACCGGCGGCACCGACCACGGCAACCCGAACGACCCCGACGGAGAGCCCCGATGACGATGCCCGCCCCCGACGCCCCGGGGATCACCGTGCTGATCGCCGACGACCACCCGGTGGTCCGCGAGGGGCTGTCGGCGATGCTGGAGTCCGCACCGGGGATCACCGTCGCGGGGACGGCCGGCGGCGGCGAGGAGGCGGTGGTGCTCGCCGCCTCGCTCGACCCGGACGTGGTACTGATGGACCTGCGGATGGGCGCGATGGACGGCGTCACCGCCACCGCGCGCATCCTGGCGCACTCGCGCCGTCCCCGGGTGGTGGTGGTGACCACGTACGAGAGCGACGCGGACATCCTGCGCGCGGTCGAGGCGGGCGCGGCGGGCTACCTGCTGAAGGGCACCTCGCGCGGCGACCTCATCGAGGCGGTCCGGGCCGCCGCCCGGGGCGAGACGGTACTGTCCCCCGCCGTCGCGGGCCGGCTGTTCCGGGCACGGGCGCAGGAGGCGCCGCCGGTGTCGGCGCGCGAGCGCGAGGTGCTGCAGCTGGTCGGCCGGGGCCTGACCAATGCGGACATCGGCCGTGAACTGCACATCGGCGAGGCGACGGTGAAGACGCACCTGCTGCGGATCTTCCGCAAGCTGGAGGTGTCCGACCGGACGGCGGCGGTGCTGGCCGCGATGGAGCGCGGGCTGCTGGACTGACCGGGTGGCCGGGCCGGGACGTGCTGCGGGGGGGGGGGGCCGCCGCGGCGGCCGGCGCGCCCCCCCCCCCGCGGGGGGTAAGGGTCGTGGAGGGTATAAAAAAATAGGTGGCGGACCGAC
>NZ_JBHWBW010000473.1:0-6208 GCF_042735675.1 Kitasatospora sp. NPDC059571 | reverse complement strand
CGCGGCGGGCCGTCGCCGTCCCCGGGGGCCCGCGCGGCCGCGGGCGGGCGGCAGCCGCCCCTGGGCGGCGGACGACCGCACACATGACCGATGATGGTGGGGTGCGAGTGACGATACGGACCCCCCGAGCCGCCGACGCGGCGGTGTACGCCGAGGCGGTGCGACGGTCCGCCGAGCACATCGGACGATGGAACCCGGTCGAGCCGGACGGCCTCGTCGAGCTGCTGGAGCGTCAGGGCCCGGGGCTGCGCACCTTCCTGATCGAGGACGCCGAGACCGGCGGCCTGGTGGGCAAGTGCAACGTGGCCAACATCGTGATGGGCCGCTTCTGCAACGGGGCGCTGGGCTACGACTCCTACCTCCCGTTCGCCGGCACCGGGCGGATGACCGAGGGCATGCGGCTGGTGGTCGACCGCTGCTTCGCGCCGATCGAGCGCGGCGGCCTCGGCCTGCACCGGCTGGAGATCAACGTGCAGCCCGACAACGTCCGCTCGATCGCCCTCGCCCGCCGGCTCGGCTTCCGCCACGAGGGCTTCACCCCGCGGATGCTCTTCCTCTCCGGGGCCTGGCGCGACCACGAGCGGTACGCGCTGACCGCCGAGGAGTGGCCGGTACCCGGCCACCGAGCCGACCACTGAGCCCCCTGAGCCGGCCGCTGCCCGGGACGGACCCGGTGGTCCGCCCGGGCGGGCGTGCGTGCCGGGTGGAGCGTGCGTGCAGGGTGCAGGCGGGCCAGCGTGCGTGCGGGCGGGCGGCTCAGCGGGGCTGGTCGGCCACCACGTAGCGGAACACGTTGACCATCCGCACCGAGGCGTCCGGCCGGACGTACGGGTGCAGCGCCTCCTCCAGCTCCTTGGCCACCAGCGCCGGGCCCCACTCCTCGATCGCGGTCTCGTACAGGCCTGTGGAGAGCATGCCGCGGACCGCGCTGTCGAGCTCCGGATAGGCGAACGGGCAGCTGACCCGGCCGCTCCCGGCGGGCCGCAGCCCGGCACCGGCGCACAGCTCCTCCAGCGCGCCGGGCGCGCTCAGCGCGAAGGGCTCCAGCGCGGGGGTGCGGCCGCTGCGGCGGCGCGCCACCTCCAGCACGGGCGCGCTCTCGCACCGCTCCGGCGGACCCCAGGAGGCCAGCACCACCTGACCGCCCTGCAGCGTGCGGCCGGCCGCCTCGGCCACCAGGCGGGCGGGGTCGCGGACGTAGGTGAGCTGCTCGAAAACGGTGACCAGCGAATACGCCGAGCGGGGGACGGGATGGTCCGACCGGTCGATCCCGGCCACGTCCGCCACCCGCAGACACCGCCCCTCGGCGAGCTCGCGCAACTCCTCCTCGGGCTCCAGGCCGGCCACCTGCGCGCCGCGCTCCGCGGCCAGCAGCAGGGCCAGCCCGGAACGGCAGCCGAGACCCAGCAGGCTGGTCGCCGGCCCGACCTCCAGACGGTGGTAGACGGCCTGGTAGAGCGGCACCAGCATCCGTTCCTGGATCTCCGCCCAGTCGCGCGCCCGACCGCGCGACCCCGCCCCGCCGTCCGTGTGCGGGCGCTGCGCGGTCGTACCGGTCACCTGCGCTGAAGCCATCGCGGCCTCCCATTCCGGTTGATGCGTCCCTTGCTCCGGCTCCCCCCGGTGGTCCCGCCCCGCCTTCCAGCGAACAGCGCGCCGGGCCCGCCGTCCAGAGGTGTGCAGGGAGTGTCCGTGCGCCGAGGCGTGCGCCCCCGCAGTGCGCCGGTGTACCGGATTCACGGTCCGCGGCCCGATCCCCGTACCATCTGCCCCATGGCTAAGGCACCCGTACTCACCCCCCAGGCGGAGGACTTCCCGCGCTGGTACCAGGACCTCATCAACAAGGCCGAGCTGGCCGACAACGGTCCGGTGCGCGGCACCATGGTCATCCGACCGTACGGGTACAGCCTGTGGGAGCGGATGCAGCAGGAGATGGACGCGCGGATCAAGAAGGCGGGCGCCCAGAACGCCTACTTCCCGATGTTCATCCCGCAGTCCTACCTGACCAAGGAGGCCGAGCACGTCGAGGGCTTCGCCCCCGAGCTCGCGGTGGTCACCCACGGCGGCGGCAAGGAGCTGGAGGAGCCGGTCGTCGTCCGGCCCACCTCCGAGACGATCATCAACGAGTACTTCTCCAAGTGGGTGCAGAGCCACCGCGACCTGCCCCTGCTGATCAACCAGTGGGCCAACGTCGTCCGCTGGGAGCTGCGCCCGCGCGTCTTCCTGCGCACCACCGAGTTCCTCTGGCAGGAGGGCCACACCGCCCACGCCACCTACGAGGACGCCCGCGACTACGCCTCCCGGATCCACACCGAGGTGTACGGCGACTTCATGACCAACGTGCTGGGCGTCGACGTGGTGCTCGGCCGCAAGACCGCCCGCGAGCGCTTCGCCGGTGCGATCAACACCCTCACGCTCGAGGGCATGATGGGCGACGGCAAGGCCCTGCAGATGGGCACCAGCCACGAGCTCGGCCAGAACTTCGCCAAGGCGTTCAACACGACCTACCAGCTCCAGGGCGCCGAGCGCGAGTACGTCTGGCAGACCTCCTGGGGCGTCTCCACCCGCATGGTCGGCGGCCTGATCATGTCCCACGGCGACGACAACGGCCTGCGGGTGCCCCCGCGTCTGGCCGCCGTCCAGGCCGTGGTGCTGGCGATCAAGGGCGACGACGCGGTGCTCGCCAAGGTCCGCGAGATCGGCGCCCAGCTGGAGGCCGCGGGCGTGCGCGTGGTGGTCGACGACCGCACCGACACCCCGTTCGGCCGCCGCGCCGTCGACTGGGAGCTCAAGGGCGTCCCGCTGCGCATCGAGGTCGGCCCGCGCGACCTGGAGAACGGCACCGCGATGCTGGTCCGCCGGATCGCCGGCGGCAAGGAGCCGGTCGCGGCCGACGCGCTCGCCGCCCTCGTCCCGGGCATCCTGGAGGAGGACCAGGCGCTGCTGCTGCGCCAGTCGCGCGAGCGCCGCGAGTCCCGCACGGTGGACGTGAAGACCATCGAGGAGGCCGCCGAGGCCGCGGCCACCGGCTGGGGCCGGATCTCCTGGGCCGAGCTCGGCCCGGAGGGCGAGGCCAAGCTCGCCGAGCAGGGCGTGTCGGTCCGCTGCATCGTCGCCGCCGACGGCTCGGTGCCGAAGACCGATGACCAGGAGGGCAACATGGCGCTGGTGGCCCGCGCCTACTGACGCCGTACCAGGGCGGTGGGGGGGGCCCCGCCCGGGGGGCGGGCGGCGGCGGCGGGGCGGGTCAGGGGCCGGCCGCGGTGGCGGTGGCGCGGCGCGCCGCGGCGGCGCCCAGGGGCTCACTCACCCTTCTCCCTGCGCCGCTGTGCGCGCGGGGGCGCCCCGCTCACCACGCCGCACCTGTGCGGGCGGCCCGGCCCCCCCCCCCCCCCCCCGACGGTCGGTGCCACTCGGTGCCACTCGGTGTCGGTCGGTCTCGGCCGGTCACCGGCGGTGTTCGCCGGCGGTGTTCGCCGGCGGTTTCGCGGCCGGTCGCGAGGGGCGCGGTGGGTACGGCGGGTGCAGCGGGTGCGCGGCGGTCACGATAGGCATCGATGTCACGATAGGCATCGATACGGCATCGATACCGATTCCGCTGCCGAGTCGAAACCGGCGGCGGATAACGCGATCGATACGGCAGTGGTGTGCGAGCCGGATAGCGGCGCGGATACCGGCGCCCGATACCCGCGGCCGATACCCGGCGGGGAAACCGCCGCCCGCTGCGGGCGCGGTCCGCGGAGCGGCGTTCCCGAAGGCAGCACGGCCGGGCGGAGCGAATTCCGAGCCGATTCGGCGGAATGTTAACCCCGGTTTGCACACTTCTCGTTGATGCTACTCGCCGGTCAACTCCCGGCGGGACGGAACAAGCGGTACGGTATACGGCCCGTGGCCCTGTCAATTTCGACACGGCCATGGGCCGTCCGCCGTAGGGGCGGTCGCGGCGCGTCCCGGTGCGGTAGCCGACAGCCCGGCGAGATTCGGCGGGTCCACAGATGCAGGGGGTTGGTCTTGCGTCAGGTCAGAACAACGCAATTCAGGTACAGGTGTGCATTCCTGAGAGATCGCTGGGAATTCCCCGTGAACGGGAACTCTCGGAACATCGGCCCGCTCTCCCTCGTTGGTCCAGCGTGAGCACGACACAGCCTCTCGTCCTGGCGGCCGAACTGGCCGCCGCCTGGAGCGACATCCAGGCCCACCACCAGGACCTCCCCGACCTGGCCTCGCCCGAGGCGCTGATCGGCGAGTCCTCCTCGGCCTGCGGTACGCGGCTCGGTTTCGAGCGGCTGCTGCACGAGGCCGCCCACGGCCTGGCCGCCGCCCGGGAGATCCGCGACACCTCCCGAGCCGGCCGGTACCACAACCGGCGCTTCCTGATGCTCGCCTCCGAGCTCGGGCTGGCCCACCCGGTCGAGCCGCACGCCAGCAGCGGCTTCTCCCAGGTGACCATGCTCCAGGAGACGCAGGACCGGTACTCCGACACGATCGAGCGGCTGGAGCGCGCCCTGGGAGCGCACCAGCTGGCCGTCGCGGGCGAGGGCGGCCAGCGTGCCTTCCGCGGCCCGGCGGCCCGCCACGGTTCGTCCGGTGGCGGCGTGCGCGTCAAGGCCGTCTGCGGCTGCGGCCGCAACGTCCGCGTGGTCCCGTCGGTGCTGGCCCAGGCGTCCATCGTCTGTGGTGCGTGCCAGCAGCCGTTCAAGATCGGCTGACGATCCGGCCGAGCGGTTGCGGCAGACAGGTCCCGGAGGGCCACTCCGCGAGGAGGGGTTGGACGGGGCGCACGTCCGCCGCGCTCGACCTACCGGCTCGACCGTCGCGGTCGGCCAAAACGTTCGATCACCACGTTCGATCGGTCGTCCATCTCGGTCGACCGCGAAGTTCGACGACACGCTGTGCTCGGCTCTACCGGGGGCGGGGGCCCTCGGTCGGGCCGATGTGCTGCCGACCTGATCCCGTTGTCGGGTCGCTCCGCTGATCGGTGGGACGCCCGATCGGCGGCCTCGGCGGTGTCGGCGGTGTCGGCGGTGTCGGCGGCCTCGGTGGCCTTTGCGGCTCTGTTGTGCCCGCGCGTGCACGTCCGGCCCCGTGTGCTCCTGGTGCTCCTGACCCGCGCGGCCCTGTTCTGCCACTCCTTCTCGACGGGCGTGCGACTGTTCCGCGCCGCGCGCGGCTGCGGCCTGCCCGCGGACAGGTCCGTTCCGGCCGTGTCCGGGGCGCGCGACCGCTGATGGCCCGGGACACCGGAAGCCGGGCCCGGGGCGACGGTTCCGGTGCCCGTTTTCAGCCGGGCTGCCGCTCTGTGGCAGAATGGACAGCTGAGTACTCGGCAGCCGAGCAGGACCCCTCTCTCCTACGGCTGGCGTGTCCCTTGAACGGCCGGTCGCCGCAACCCCACGCGGTGGCAGCGGCCGCTCACCCACGTCAACACCAGGAGAATCCACTCCCGTGGCAGTCAAGATCAAGCTGAAGCGACTCGGCAAGATTCGCTCCCCGCACTACCGCATCGTCGTCGCCGACTCCCGCACCAAGCGTGACGGTCGTGCGATCGAGGAGATCGGCATCTACCAGCCGACCTACAACCCCTCGAAGATCGAGGTCGACAGCGACCGCGCCCAGTACTGGCTGTCCGTCGGCGCCCAGCCGACCGAGCCGGTCATGGCCATCCTGAAGCTCACCGGTGACTGGCAGAAGTTCAAGGGCCTGCCGGCGCCGGAGCCGCTGAAGGTCGCCGAGCCCAAGGTCGAGGACTTCTCGCACCTCTTCGCCAAGGCCGTCGCCGGGTTCGAGGACAGCACCACCGGTGTTGCCATCACCCCGAAGGCCAAGAAGGCGGACAAGGCCGAGGCTGACGCCGAGGCCGCCTCCACCGAGGCCTGAGCATGATCGAGGAAGCCCTCGACCACCTGGTGAAGGGCATCGTCGAGCACCCCGACGAGGTGCAGGTGCGCTCGCGCAACCTGCGACGGGGCAACACCATCGAGGTCCGGGTCCACCCCGACGACCTCGGCAAGGTGATCGGCCGCGGCGGCCGCACGGCCCGTGCCCTGCGCACCGTGGTCGGCGCGCTCGGCGGCCGCAACGTCCGGGTCGACCTGGTCGACGTGGACAGCCTCCGCTGACACGGACGCCGTCAGGCACTCGTCAGGTACTGGGGGGGCGGGCGGGGCGCGCGCGCGCGCGCGGGGGCGCGCGCGCGCCCCCCCCCCCC
>NZ_JBHWBW010000472.1:0-6224 GCF_042735675.1 Kitasatospora sp. NPDC059571 | reverse complement strand
GGGGGGCCCCCCCGGGGGGGGGGGCCCCCCTCCGGCATGCCCGCCGACCGACCGGCGTGCCCCGCCGCGCGGCGGCGACACGATCCCCACGGAGAGTTGACGGACCATCACGGATCGGCTTGCCTTGGTCACGTCACGAGCACGGAGGGTGACCTCCGGCTCCCCCGCCTCCCCACGGAGAGACCGTGCGCCTGCGCCTGCTCCTCGCCCCGATCGTCGCGGCCGCCGCGCTGGTCGGGCCCGCCGTGCCCGCCGCCTCCGCCGCGCCCGCGGCCACCGCGCCGGCCCCGGCCCGGACGACCCCGGCCACCGAGTGCTCGGCCGCCTTCCACGACGGCGACCCGCGGCTCGGCCCCGAGGACCTGCCGACGGCCGGGCCGGTCGGCCGCGAGCTGTTCGGCTACCGGCGCACCGGCGGGCTCGGCGAGCAGCAGTTCCTCGCCACGTACTACGGCCCGACCGCCAACTCCGGCTCCCCGGGCTGGATCTACCCGCCCGCCGACGGCTATGTCCGGCGCCCGGACGGGACCCCGATCGAGTTCACCGCCACCCTCGTCCCCGGCCAGGACATCGACCGCTACGGCAGCGAGTACGGCAGCTTCCTGGCCCCGGAGGGCCTGCCGTACGCCTCCCGGTCGATCCCGCCGCAGAGCCTGGACGGCACCCCGGCCGCGGGCTGCAACTACCACGACTACCGGGTGCTGAAGCCGTTCGCAGTGCACTCCGGCCCGATCGCCCCGTGGTTCGCCCAGCCCGGCCTCGGCCTGCAGTACCAGCTCGACGGCGCGCTGGTGTCCGGCGCTCCCACGAAGATCAACGTGATGTGGCTGGTCGACAACGGCTATCTGCAGCGCCTGGTCTGACGGCGCCCGGGCCGTCCGGCGAGCGCGGCACCGCTGCCGTCCGTATCGTACGAAACCCGGACGGGCCGGCCCTCCCGGCGGCCGGGTCCCGGGGATGCTGTGACAGAACGCGCGGGTCGCCGGTCCTCGTCGGCGACGGCGACCGGAAGGGCTGCGGCCGATGAAGAACGACACGATCCTGGTGACCGGCGCGACCGGCGTGCTCGGACGCGAGGTGCTGGAGCGGGCCCGCCGCACCGGTCGCCCGCTGCGGGCCACGACCCGCCGCGCCGCGCGGCCGGACGACGCGCAGGTCGCCTGGTACACCGCCGACCTGACCACCGGCGCGGGCCTGGACGAGGCACTCGCCGGGGTCGGCACGGTCATCCACTGCGCCAGCGACACCCGGCACCCGAAGAACGACGTCCCCGGCCTGGAACACCTGCTGGCCGCGGCCGGGCGGGCCGGGGTCGGACACCTCGTCAACATCTCGATCGTCGGCGTCGACCGGCTGCCGGTGGGCTACTACCGGATCAAGCTGGAGGGCGAGCGGCTGCTCGCGACCTCGGGCATCGGCTGGACGACCCTGCGGGCGACCCAGTTCCCCGAACTGCTGGACAGGGCCTTCGGGCTGCTCTCCCGGCTGCCGGTCGTCCCGGTTCCGGCGGGGGCGCTCTGCCAGCCCGTCGACCAGGGTGAGGTGGCGGACCGGCTGGTGGAACTGGCCCTGGGCGGACCGGCGGGCCGGGTGCCCGACCTGGCCGGGCCCGCGGTGCACCCGCTGGACGCCCTGGCCAGGGACTGGCTGCGGGCGGCGGGCAAGCGCCGGCCCGTACTGGCCCTCCCGCTGCCGGGCCGGATCGGCGCCGGCCTGCGCGCGGGCGCGCTCACGGCCCCCGGGCGGGCGGTGGGCCGCCGCACCTGGGAGGACTACCTCGCCGGGAAGGCCTCCCCCTGACCCTCCCGCGAGGTCTCTTGCTGGTCCGGCAGGATTCGAACCTGCGACACGCCGCTTTGGAGACGGCTGCTCTGGCCGGGCTGAGCTACGAACCAGTGCGTCGCCGAGGAATCGAACCTCGCCATCCCGAAGGAGCAGGGGTTACAGCCCCGCTTGCGTCCCAGCGCTCAACGCTCGTTGATGCCACGATCGTAGGGAGGGCGGCCGGGCCGGTGCGAGCGAATTACCGGCGCTCCGGGCGCTCCCGGTGCTCGCGGTCGAGGATGCCCATCTGGACGTGGTCGTGCCAGCGGCCGTGCCGGAACACCGCCTCGCGGCGGCGGCCCTCCTCGGTGAACCCGGCCCGGCGGTAGGCCGCGAGCGCGGGCGCGTTGTCGCCGTTGACGGTCAGTTCGATCCGGTGCAGGCCGAGCTCGGTGAAGCCGTGGTCGACCAGGGTGCGCACGGCGTCCGTGCCCAGACCCCGGCCCTGGTGCGGGGCGCCGACGAGAACGGCGAGGGTCGCGCAGCGGTCCTTCGGGTCGGCACCGTACAGGGTGACGTGCCCGACCAGCTCGCCCTCGTCGCGGGTGACCACGGACAGCCCGAGGTTGCACCCGGCGTTCTGACTCCACGTCCAGAACATCGCGGCGACCTCGGCGGCGGGCCGCGGGTGGGCCGGCCCGGTGACCTGCCGTACGGCGGTGGCCGGGTCGTTCCACCAGGCGACGAGGCGGTCGAGGTCCTCCTCGCGCAGCTCGCGCAGGCGCACCAGCGCCCCGGTCAGCACGGCCGGTGTCACGGTGGCCCCCTCGCTCGGCGGTGATCGTCCCGGCCGGATCGTAGCCGTCCGGGGGCGCCCGCGGACGGGCCGCCCCCGGATGCCGCTCAGTGCCCGGTGGGCGTTGCGGCCGGGGCGGGCGCCTGGTTCGGCACCCGGGCGGGCACCTGGGACGGGCTCGGGGCCGGGGCCGGCTTGGGGGGCTTGAGGTCGTAGACGTGCTGCGGCGTCACGACCTCGGTGACCGCCTTGGCGAGCAGGGTGCTCGGCGAGATGCCCTGGTAGCGGATGTCCGTGGTGGTGTGCAGCACCAGGGTGGCCCCGGCCTGCGGGAGGTACACCGCCACCGTCTGGTAGCCGGGGAGGGAGCCGTTGTGGCCGATCCAGCCGTGGTTGTCGAAGACTCCCAGGCCGTACCCGGCGCCCTCGACGCCGGTCGGCAGGAACGCCGTCCGCTGTGCCTGGGCCGCCGGCGAGAGCAGGGTGCCCTCGGCGACCACCCGGGCCCACTGCCGGAGGTCGGACACGTTCGAGACCATGGCCCCGGCGGCGCCGCCGATCGACGGGTTCCAGTCCGTGGCGTCCCCGACCGAGCCGTCGGCGGTCTGGTCGGTGTAGCCGTGCGCGTGCGGCGCCGGGAACTCCGCGCCCTCGGGGTAGAAGGTGTGCCGCAGCCCCGCCGGCGCGATCACGTGCTGCTGGAGGTAGCTGCCCAGCGGCCGGCCGCTCGCCTTCTCCACCACCAGCCCGAGCAGCGCGTAGTTGGTGTTGGAGTAGTGGTACTCCGTGCCGGGAGCGGCGGCGGGGTGCCGGAAGGCGTACGGGAGCACCTGCTCGGCGGTCCACTGCCGGTGCGGGTCGGCCGCCCAGGCCCGCCCCAGGTCGTCGTCGAGCATGTAGTCGAACAGGCCGCTGCGCATCTCCAGCAGGTGCCGCAGGGTGATCCGGTCGCCCTGCGGGACGCCCGGCGCGTACCGGGCGACCGGGTCGTCCAGGTGCACCCGGTGCCGGTCCACCAGTTGCAGCACGGCGGTGGCGGTGAAGGTCTTGGTGAGGCTGCCCACCCGCATGGCGATGTTGCCGGCGAGCGGGGTCCCGGTGGCCCGGTCGGCGACCCCGAAGGACCGCGTGTAGTCGCCCTTGCCGGGGATCGACAGGCTCACCACGGCCCCGGGCACGCCGGTCTGCTTCATGACCGCGGTGACGGCCCGGTCCAGCCGGGCGCGCACCTCCGGGGTCAGCCGCTGCGCCTCGGCCCCGGCCCGGGCCGACGCCCCGGCGGGATGGGCCACCGAGGCGATCGCGTGCGCGGCGGGACTCGCCACGAACAAACCGGCGGCGAGCGCGGCGCCGACGGCGGCAGTGCGGCGGCCGCCGGTGCGGCGGCCGCGGATCACGGAGTTGTCAGGCATGGTGCGCCCTTCCACGTGCGGGTCGCCTCGGCCGGCCACCCGGAGTACCCCCAGCCTCCGTCCCGCCGGACCCCCGTACCTCGGCCGCAGGGATGCACCCCGGCCTCCGCCGCAGGGATGGCACAGGGCCCGCCCTCCGCCCGGGGAGGGGGCCGCCGATCCCCGCCGATCCCCGTCGACCGCCTCGGACCGCCGTCCGCACCCGCCCCTAGCCGGCCGGGGCACGCGGGCCGGGCACGCGGGCCCGAAGGTCCGGAGCGGACCGGCGCACGGCCGCGGGCGCTGCGATCGTCCGACCGGATGACATTCCTCCCACGCACCGCCAGCAGTCCTACCGGTAGCGGGATATGTGCAGTTCGGGTCCTTACGATGCCGCCGTGGGCGCCCGGGGCGACGACGGCCCGGGTGCCCGCCGGCCCGCGCGAGGCGGGCCGCCACGCCCCGGGCCGACCGGGGCCGGCTCGACCCGGGGCTCCTCGGTCCCAGAAACGGCGGAACGCATGAGAGCGACGATCCGTGGCCGGCTGCGGGCCTGTGCCGCCGCCGCCGCGACACTCGCGGCCGTGGCGGCCACAGCCGTCGCCGGCCCCGCAGCGGCGGCGCACGACGACGACCTCGGGTCCGCCATCGAGGCGATCATGCACAAGCCCGGCTACGAGCACGCGCAGTGGGGCGTGCTGGAGATCGACGCCGCGAGCGGGAAGGTGATCCACTCCCGGTTCGCGAACCAGTTCTTCATCCCCGGCTCGACCACCAAACTGGTCACCATCTCCTCCGCCTGGCACACGCTGGGCCCCGACCACCGCTTCACCACCCCCGTGATGGCCACCGGCTCGCGCAACGGGTCGACGCTCAACGGGAACCTGGCGCTCGTCGCCCAGGGCGACCTGACGATGGGCGGGCGCACCAAGCCCGACGGCTCGGTGGACTACACGGACATCGACCACACCGAGGCCAGCCTGCCCGGCGCCAGCCTCACCCCCGAGAACCCGCTCGCCGGCCTGAACCAGATCGCCCGACAGGTGCACGACTCGGGCATCACCCGGGTCAACGGCAACGTGATCGTCGACCCCCGGCTGTTCACGCCCCCGGCGCTGGACCCGCAGCCCACCCCGATGATCATCAACGACAACCTCATCGACCTGCTCACCACCCCCACCTCGCCCGGGCAGCCCGCCAAGCTGTTCTGGCGCCCGCAGGTCGCCCCCTACCAGGTCACCTCCACCGTCCGGACGGTCGCGGCCGGCGGGGCGACGAACAACCAGGTCTCCGCATCCCCCGACGGCACCCGGATCGCCCTGTCCGGCACGATCGCCGCCGGCTCCGAGCCCCTGCTGAAGGTCTCCCCCGTCCAGGACCCGAACGCCTTCGGCCGCACCGCGCTGATCGAAGCCCTCGCCCGCGCCGGCGTCACCGTCAGCGCCGACCCCACCGGACCCAACCCGCAGGAAGCGCTGCCCGCCTCCTACGCCGGTGACCCGCAGGTGGCCGCGTACGTCTCCCCGCCGTACAGCCAGTACGCCAAGCTGATCCTGAAGGTCAGCCACAACCTCGGCGCCAACCTGGCCCTGTGCAACATGGCCGTCGCACGGGGCAGCGGCGACTGCTTCGACGCCTTCGGCATCGAGCACGCCTTCCTCACCGACGTCGCCCACGTCGACCCCACGCAGTTCCAGCTCGCCGACGGGCGCGGCGGTGTGGCGTCCGACCGGGCCACCCCGATCGGCCTCGACCAGATCCTCGCCTACTGGCTCCGCACACCCGACGCGGAGGCCTTCCGGCTCTCCCTGCCGATCCTGGGCGTCGACGGCAGCAACGGGATCTCCTGCACCACCGACTGCCCGGCCAAGGGCAAGGTCTTCGCCAAGCCCGGCACCGTCCTGGGCCTCGACCGGCTCAACCAGCAGATCGAGGTCGGTGCCCAGGAGGAGGCCGGCTACCTGCAGACCGACAGCGGCCGCCTGCACCTCTTCTACATCGGCGTCACCGGCGCGTCCAGCCCCGACCTGACGAGCTTCATCGGCATCTTCGACGACGTCAACCAGATCTCCGCCCTGCTCCAGGAACAGGCCTCGGCCGCCGAACACCACCACCCCGGCGCCGCACCGCCCCACGGCGGCCGCCCGACCCGCTGACCGCACCCGACCACCCCGCCCTCCGGGGCCCCGGGCCCCCCCCCCCCGGGCCCCGCGGGGGGGGGGGGGGGTTTTTTAAAAAAACAACCCCCCACAAGTGGGTGGGTTGGGGGTTGG
>NZ_JBHWBW010000471.1:0-6227 GCF_042735675.1 Kitasatospora sp. NPDC059571 | reverse complement strand
CCGGCCGCCGGAACGGAGCCGCCGCCGCATGTCCGCGCACCGCCGCGCCCCCCTGCCGGGCGCCCACACCATCGCCCGGGCCCTGGTGCTCACGGCCGCGGCCACCACCGCCCTCGGCGTCACCGCCGGCGGCAGCGCGTACGGTGCGCCCGGCGCACCGGCCGAGCCGGCCGAGCGCACCGCCGACGTGAAGGCCCGGGTGGACCGGCTGTACGACGAGGCGGAGCAGGCCTCCGAGCAGGCGAATGCGGCCGAGGAGGCGCAGCACCGGCTGCAGGCCGAGGCGGCCGCCCTCCAGGACCAGGTGGCCCGCGGACAGGACGAGATCAACCGGCTGACCGCCGACCTCGCGCGCACCGCCGCCGCCGAGTACCGCTCCGGCGGCCTCGACCCGACCGTGCGGCTGATGCTCGACTCCGACCCGGCCGGCTACCTGACCCGGGCCCGCGCGCTCGACCAGGCGGCCGTCCGGCAGAGCGACACCCTGCGCGAGGTCGCCGAGCGACGGCGCCGGCTCGACCAGCGACGCGAGGAGGCCACCGGCACGCTCGCCGAGCTGGAGGGCGTGCGCCGCTCGCTCGCCGACACCAAGGAGCGGATCCGCTGCCGGCTCGCCGACGCCCAGCAGCTGCTCGGCGGGCTCAGCTTCGCCGAGCGGGCCCGGCTGGCCGCCGACGACGCGCGGGACGCGGAGCGCCGCGCCACCCGCGGCACCGACCGGCTCGACCTGGGCGACCAGCCGCCCTCCTCGGACCGCGCGGCGGCCGCACTGGCCGCCGCGATCAGTAGAATCGGGTCCCCCTACGTGTACGGATCGACCGGGCCCGGTGCTTTCGACTGCTCCGGTCTGATGTACTGGGCCTGGCGGCAGGCCGGAGTGACCCTGCCGCGCACCTCGCAGGCGCAGGCGTACGCGGGGCGCCGAATCAGCCTGTCCGAGGCGCGACCTGGAGACCTGGTGATCTTCTTCAAGGACATGCACCACGTCGGCATGTACGCCGGCGGCGGTGTGGTCGTGCATGCGCCGCACCCGGGTGCCCCTGTGCGCTACGAGAGCGTCAGCGCCATGCCCGTCAGCGGGGTGGTGCGGGTCTGAGCGGCGTGTACGGCCACCCCGGCGCGTCCGCCGTGGAGCCCGAACCCCTGGTCACCGACCTGCCCCGGCGCTACGGGGCGGGTCTTCGCGCACTGCCCGCGGGACGCGTCTCCCGCCGCGCCGCCCTGCTGCTCGCCGCCGGCGGGCTGGCCCAGCTGTCGGTGCCCCGGGCCGCCACCGCGCCGCGCCCCGGCACGCCCGCCGCCGCGCCGCAGGCCGCGTCCGGCCGCGACCGTTCGCGGATCGAGGCGCTGCTCTCCGACCGCGCCCGCGCCGTGCTGCGCGGCGACAGCACCGCGCTGCTGGCGGGGGCCACCGAGAGCGCCCGCCCCGGGCAGCAGCAGGCCGCGGCCCGCTCCGCCCGGGTGCCGTTCTCCGCGGTCGAGTACCGGATCAGCGCGATCGGCGAGCCCGGGCCGGACGGCCGGCTGACGGTGAGCGCGGGCTTCGCCCACCGCCTGCGGGGCATCGACGAGCACCCCGCCGTCCTGCCGCGCCGGCTCACCTTCGCCCGGACGCCCGGCGGCTGGCTGCTGGCCGGCGACGAGCCGGACGGCGCCGCCGCGCTCTGGGACCTCGGCGAGGTCCGGGTCGTCCGCGGCGTCTCCTCGCTGGTCCTCGGGCTCGGCGACGAGGCGGAGCTCGCCGAGCTGGCGGCGGTCGCCGACCGGGCCGTGCCGGCCGTCTCCGAGCTGTGGGGCGACGCCTGGGCCGGCCGGCTGCTCATCGAGACCCCGGCCACCGAGCCGCAGTTCGCCCGGATGCTGGACGTCTCGGCCGGCTCCTACCAGGGGATCGCCGCGGTCACCGTGGCGGCGGGCGGGGCGCCGGCCGCCACCCCGGCCGACCGGGTGCTGGTCAACCCGGAGGCGTTCCGGGGGCTGAGCGACCTCGGCCGCCAGGTGGTGGTCACCCATGAGGCCACCCACGTGGCCACCCGCTCCGCCACCCACGCCTGGACCCCGCTCTGGCTCTCCGAGGGCGTCGCCGACTTCACCGGCTACCGGGCGGCCAACCGCACGGCCCGGCAGATCGCGCCGGAGCTCGCCCGGGACATCGCCGCCGGCCGGGTGCCGACCGCGCTGCCCGCGGACGGCGACTTCGCGGCCGGCTCGGCCGGCATCGCCCAGGCCTACGAGGAGGCCTGGCTGGCCTGCGACCTGGTCGCGCGCGAGTTCGGCCCGCAGCGGCTGGTCGCGCTCTACCGCGCGGTCGGCGCCGCCGGGGACGCGGGCCGCCTCGACGCGGTGCTCCGCGCAGAGCTGGGCCTGGACCAGGCGGCCTTCACCAAGCGCTGGATCGCCGACACCGTCCGCCGGCTGCACCGCTGAGCGGCCCGGACGGCCGGCGCGGACGCGGCCGGGGCGGGGGGGGGGGGGGGCTCAGACGGCCGCCGGGGCCGCCGCCAGCGCGGCGGCGAGCCGGTCGGCGTCGATCAGGTCGGAGTGGGTGCCCGCACTCGTGCAGGCGTGGGCGCCGGCGACCGCGCCGGCCAGCATGCACGCGGCGGCCGGCCGGCCCTCCAGCCAGCGGGAGAGGAAGGCGCTGACGTAGGCGTCGCCCGCGCCGTTGCTGTCCACCACCGGCAGCCCCGGGTCCACCGCCGGCTGGTGCCGGACCTCCCGGCTGCCGCGCTCCAGCAGGTAGCTGCCCTCGGCGCCGGCGGTCGCGACGACGAGGTCGGCCCGCCCCTCGGCGAGGATCGCCCGCATCAGCTCCTGCGGCCGCCCGCCGCAGCCCGCCGCCGAGAGGAACACCAGGTCGGCCCGGAGCGCGTAGTGCCGGTGGTGCTCGGCGACGCCGTCCCAGGCGTGCAGGTCGGTGGAGCTGGTCAGGCCGAGCCGCTCGATGTCGGGGTGCATGTCCCGGTTGATCCCGGTGATCGACAGGTGGACGTGCCGGGACTGCTCCAGGTACGGCAGGTAGAACTCCCGCGGCAGCCGGAGCGCGGCGGGGTGGCGGCCGTCGTAGAAGGAGAACCGGCGGCCCTGCGCGTCCACCAGGTTGACCCCGCGCGGGGTGCCCGCGGGGGAGACCAGGTGGGAGAAGTCCAGGCCGTGCCCGCGGTAGGCGGCGAGGACCAGCCCGCCCTGCGGGTCGTCGCCGAGGAAGTCGAGGAACTTGGTGCGCAGGCCGAGCCGGTGGCAGCCCAGCGCGACGCCGTTGCCGGTGTGCCCGACGTAGTCGTGCACCGGGGGGACGCCCACCGAGTCCCCGGCCGGGATCTCCAGGGTGTCGACCCGGACGATGGTGTCGACGCCGGCTCCGCCGACCACCAGGACGTCGTACAGGGACATGCGCGTTCCTCCAGCGGGCGGCAGCGGCTCCGGTGACGGCACCCGATGCTGCCAGTGCCCGCCCCGGCTCGCAAGAACTTGCAGCAAATTTCAGGAGGTGGGGGCGGCCCGCCCGACCGACTCGTCCAGGCCGTCCAGCAGCGCCTGCTCGTACGCGATGCCGGGCCGGACCGGGTAGCTCGGCGCCGCCGGCTCGCCCGGCAGGACCACCGTCGGCGCCGCGTCCGGGCCCCGGGTGGAGCGCCACAGCCGTCGGCAGGAGACCAGCGTCGCGGCCAGCAGCAGCAGATTGCGGGCGGCCAGCACCGCCACCCCCCACGGCTGGCTGTGCTGCACCGCGCCGAACAGGATCGGGAACTCCACGGTGGTCAGCACCGTCGCCGGCAGGAGCAGCAGCGCCACCGGCTTCTGGCTGGTGCCGCGCACCGTCAGGCAGACCGCGGCCAGGCCGATCAGCCAGACCAGGTACTGCGGGCTGATCACGCGGCTGGTCACCGTGAACACCAGCAGCGCCGCCAGCGCCGCGTCGAAGGTGGTGGACGGCTGCCAGCGCGCCGCGCGCAGCCGCCACAGCAGCAGCCAGCCGAAGCCGACCAGGGTGCCCGCCACGCTCACGTCGGAGATCACCGGCACCCACGGGCCCAGCATCTCCAGCGAGCCGTAGTTCATCGTCACCTGGCCGTCCCAGGCGCCCGCCAGCTTGGCGAAGTGCAGCGGCAGCGCGCCCAGCGACTCCACCTCGATGCCGCGCTCCTTCTGGAACTTCAGGAACTCGAAGGCGCCGTTCATGCCCGCCGTCAGCAGGAAGCCCAGCGCCGCCGCGGTCGCCGCGGCCGCCGTCCAGGCGCGGTGCGTGCGGCGCCCGCGCGGCGTGCCCGCCAGCGCCAGCACCGGCCAGATCTTCACCAGCCCGCCGAAGCCCAGCAGCATCCCGCCCAGCGCCGGCCGGCGCAGGATCACCACCAGGCCGGCCATCGCGATCGCCGTCACCACGATGTCGTAGCGGCAGTACACCGTCGGGCCCAGCAGCGGCACCCCCACCGCCCACATCCACGCCCCGGTGAAGCTGCGACCGCGGCGCCCGCCCACCCGCATCAGCATGCCCATCGCCAGCGCGTCGAAGAGCCCGCACAGCACGAAGAAGGACACCAGGTACGACCAGGGCAGCACCCCCGGCAGCAGGATCACCAGCGCCGCACCGGGCGGGTACTGCCAGGTGACGTCGTCCAGCGGGAAGGTGCCGGTCTGCAGCACCTCGTACCAGCCGTGGTAGATCACCGAGATGTCGGAGCTCACGTCCGTGCCGGAGATCCGCAGCACACCGACGGCCATCAGCACGATCAGCGCGCGGGTGGCCAGCCAGGACGCCCCGAGGGCCCAGAGCGCGCCGCCGGCCGGGGACGCGGGAGGTGCGCCGGACAGGGCGAGGCGCTCGGTGCTGCTGGTGCTGCCGGTCCGCCCGGCGGGGGCCAACTCCACTGCGCTCCCTCGTGGTCTCGCTGCCTGCGCCGCGGAACCCGCGTGCCGGGCCCTCCTGGACATAGGACCGGCCCGGAGCGGAAACGGTTGCGCTGCGACGCTTCGTTCCCGGCGGGCCGTGGTGTTGACCTATGGTACGGATCACCGACCCCGCCACCGAGCACCCCCCGACCGAGCGAGCCGCGGCATGCACAAGACCCTGATCGTCACGAACGACTTCCCGCCCAGGCCGGGCGGCATCCAGGCGTTCGTCCACAACATGGCCGTCCGCCAGCCGGCCGGCTCGGTCGTGGTGTACGCCTCCACCTGGCGCGACGGCCGGGAGGTCGCCCGCTTCGACGCGGAGCAGCCCTTCCAGGTGATCCGTGACCGCACCCGGATGATGGTGCCGACCGCCCGGGTGACCCGCCGCGCCGCCGAGATCCTGCGTGCCGAGGGCTGCACCTCGGTCTGGTTCGGGGCGGCCGCCCCGCTCGGGCTGATGGCGCCCGCGCTGCGCCGGGCGGGCGCGGAGCGCCTGCTCGGCATGACGCACGGGCACGAGGCGGCCTGGGCGCAGCTGCCCGCCTCCCGGCAGCTGCTGCGCCGCATCGGCGCGCACACCGACACCCTGACGTACCTCGGCGAGTACACCCGGTCGCGGATCGCGGCCGCGGTCGGCCCGGAGGCGGCCGCCCGGATGGTGCAGCTGCCGCCCGGCGTCGACGAGGGCACCTTCCACCCGGGCTCGGGCGGCGCCGAGGTGCGGGCCCGGCTCGGCCTCAGCGACCGGCCCGTGGTGGTCTGCGTGTCGAGGCTGGTGCCCCGCAAGGGCCAGGACACCCTGATCGAGGCGATGCCGCAGATCCTCGCCGCGGTGCCGGACGCCGTGCTGCTGATCGTCGGCGGCGGGCCCTACCGCGCGGACCTGGAGAAGCTCGCCGACGCGCGCGGGGTCCGGGCCTCGGTGCGGTTCACCGGTGCGGTGCCGTGGGAGGAGCTGCCCGCGCACTACGGCGCCGGGGACGTCTTCGCCATGCCGTGCCGGACGCGGCGCGGCGGCCTGGACGTGGAGGGGCTCGGCATCGTCTACCTGGAGGCCTCCGCGACCGGCCTGCCGGTGGTCGCCGGGGACTCCGGCGGCGCCCCGGACGCGGTGCTGGAGGGCGAGAGCGGCTACGTCGTCCCGGGCCGCTCGGCGGCGGCCGCGGCCGAGCGGATCGTGCGGCTGCTGCACGACGAGGACCTGCGCCGCCGGATGGGCGAGGCGGGCCGGCGCTGGGTCGAGCGCTCCTGGCGCTGGGACATGCTGGCGCAGCGGCTGACCTCGCTGCTGGCCTGAGGCGCCGCGGACGCGCGAAGGGGCCCCACCCGCC
>NZ_JBHWBW010000470.1:0-6247 GCF_042735675.1 Kitasatospora sp. NPDC059571 | reverse complement strand
GGTGACCACCGCCCCGGGCCCGGCCTTCGGCGCGCTCCGCCGGCCGTCGCGGGGGCCGGGAGCGGGGGGTGTGCGTAGCAGCCCCCGAACCCATGGGACGATGTCCCGCATGCCAGCAACGCCGACGCCGAGTGACGGGAACGGGCGGTTCAACCGTCCGGACGCCTCGATGTCCCTGCTGACCAATGTGATGGACCACAGTCTGGACGAGGGGTACGCCGAGGCGGCGGCCCGCGGGGACGGCCGGCCGGTCCGGCTGCCGGGAACCCTGCGGGGCCGGCTGACGCTCGCCCTGGGGCTCGCGCTGGCCGCCACCGTGGTGACCGTCGGCGGGGTGAACGCCTCGAAGGCCGAGCCCACGCTGGCCAAGGAGCGGGACGCGCTCGTCCACCGGGTGAACGACGCGACCCGCAACGCGGACAACCTGCAGCACAAGGTCGAGGACCTGCGGGCACGGGTCGCCAAGGCCCAGCAGGACGCGCTGCCGCCGGGCGACGACGGCGGGCTGGCCGCGCTGGCCGCGGCCGCCGGCACGGGGGAGATCCACGGGCCGGGACTCAAGATGGTGCTGGACGACGCGGGGGACACCACCGGCGGCTCCGCCAACGACCCGCGCCAGACCGACGGCTTCAGCAACGTCGGCCGACTGCGCGACCACGATCTCCAGCTGATGGTCAACGGGCTGTGGGCCTCCGGTGCCGAGGCGCTCGCCATCAACGGGCAGCGGCTGACCGCGCTCTCGGCGATCCGGGCCGCGGGTGACGCGGTGCTGGTGGACAACCGGCCGCTGGTGCCGCCGTACACCGTGCTCGCCATCGGGGACGGTGCGCAGATACAGAAGGCGTTCCAGGCCACCCCGGCGGGCCGCTACCTGAAGCTGATCCAGGACACCTACGGGATCAAGGCCTCCATATCGCCGCAGGACAGGCTGACTCTGCCGGCGGCGCTGGGCGTGACGCTGCGGACCGCCCGGCCGGACGCCGGCGTGCCCGGCCCGGGGCAGCCGTCGGCCACGACCGGTGCGTCCACCGCCGGTGCGTCCGCGTCCGGCACACCGTCGTCGACGGCCTCCGCCAAGCCGCACCCTACCGGGACAGGAGTACCCACACCGTGATTGCCGTTCTAGGTCTTGTGATCGGCGTCGTCGTCGGCCTCTTCGTGCAGCCCGAGGTCCCGGACGCCGTGGTGCCCTACCTGCCGATCGCGGTGGTGGCGGCCCTGGACGCGGTGTTCGGCGGCGTCCGGGCGATGCTCGACGGGATCTTCAACGACAAGGTCTTCGTGGTCTCCTTCCTGTCGAACGTCGTGGTGGCGGCCCTGATCGTCTTCCTCGGCGACCAGCTCGGCGTCGGTGCCCAGCTGTCGACCGGTGTCGTGGTCGTGCTCGGCATCCGGATCTTCTCCAACGCTGCCGCGATCAGGCGGCACGTGTTCAGGGCGTGAGGGGCGCGAGCGTGGAACGGGACGACAAGCACCTCGACCGGCCCGGGGAGGCGGCCGCGGCGCAGCCGGACGGCCCCCGCGGCGGGTCCGACACGCCCGGGATACCGGTCGGGGCGGGCGATTCCACCGAGGCCGTGCGGCCGCCGGCCGATCCGTCGGTGGGGGCCGCACGGGCCGCCGGCGGCGGTGTCGGCACCGCCGATGTGGCGGGCCCGCCCACCGACCGCGAGGTGCCCGGCGGCACCCCGTCTGGTGACGCCCCGGCCGTCGCGCCGCCGGCTGCGGCAGCACCGGAGGGGACGGAGAACGCGCAGGTCAGCGATGCCGGGCGGGCCGACGGCGGCGAGGCGTCCGGCCCGGTCCCGGACACGGCCGGGACCGTGCCGCAGGCGGTCGAGCCCGACGGGTCCGAGGAGCCCGCGGTGCCGGCCGAGGCGTCGGCCGCCGGTGCGCAGGGCGCCGACGCCCGCCGCCGGCTGCGGGCCGCGCTCTGGCCGCCGCGTCTGTCGCGCGGGCAACTGGTGGTCGCCGTCCTGCTGTTCTCGCTGGGCCTCGGCCTGGCCATCCAGGTGCGCTCGACCAACGACCACAGCCAGCTGCGCGGTGCGCGGCAGGAGGATCTTGTCCGCATCCTCGACGAACTGGACAGCCGTCAGCAGCGTCTCCAGCAGGAGAAGACGCAGCTGGACCAGTCCCTGACCCAGTTGGAGAACAGCTCCAACCAGGCCAAGGAGGCCCAGGAGCAGACGAGGAAGAAGGCGACCGAACTGGGCGTGCTGGCCGGTACCGAGCGGGCCACGGGCCCCGGGATCGTACTGACGATCGACGATCCCCAAGGGCAGGTGAAGGCGGATATGCTGCTGGACACCCTGCAGGAACTCCGAGCGGCGGGAGCGGAGGCGATTCAGATCAACGACGTGCGTGTGGTGGCGGGTACGTACTTCACCGACGGCTCGGCCGGCGGTGTGCAGATCGACGGCAGGAACGTGTCGCAGCCGTTCCGCTTCACCGTGGTCGGCAATCCGCAGGACCTCACGCCCGCGTTGAACATCCCCGGCGGCGTCGTGCGGACGCTGGAGAAGGACCAGGCGACGGCCACCATCACCCAGCAGCAGAAGGTCGTCGTCGACGCGATCGCCCAGCCGAAGCCGCTGCGGTACGGCAAGCCGGCGGCGAAGTGACGGACCGACTGTCGTACGGTCCGTCAGCCGACGGCCACCCCCGGTCGCCGTTCCGGCCGTTCGGTGAGGCACACTGGGATGTTCCACCCGGCCGGTACGCGCCATCGCCTGCCCGGGCCCGGCCGGATGCCGGGCATGCTGCCTGTTCGAGCCTGTCACCCTGCCCCGCGGGCGGGTCTGTCACACGCAAGGGGATTCGCCCGTGAGTCTGTTCTCGAAGCTGTTCGGCCGCAACAACCGCCGTGAGGAGGCCGTCGAGGCGCCCACCGCGCGCCACCGCCGGATGGACGACGAGGCCGCCGTGCCCGGCATGCGGTCCGCCCCGGCCGGCGAGCAGTACACCGAGCGGCCGCAGTACCTGGACGCCGGTCCGCAGGGCGCCGCGGCGTACGGGAATCCGCAGCAGGGATACGGCGCGTCGGTTGAATCCGGTGCCGCGCCGCGCATAGGTTTCCCGGCAGCACCCTCAACCTCCGGTGGAGGGTTTACCCCGGACCCCTACGCCGGGCACACCCAGCCGGGTGTGCCGCGCCAGGAGGCTGTGAACATGGCTGGCACCTCTCCGTGTCCGCGGTGCGGCAACCAGAACCCGGTCACGGCCCGGTTCTGTTCCAACTGCGGAACGCCGCTGCGCAGTGCGCCGCCGGCCGAGGGTGCCGTCGAGACCACCTCGACCATCTCGATCTCGGGGATCGAGTCGTACGACCCCACCGCCACGGCCACCGGCGCCACTCCGGCGCTCTCGGCCGAGGTGCTGGCGGCGATCGACGCGCTGCCCCCGGGCTCGGCCCTGCTCATCGTGCAGCGCGGCCCGAACTCCGGCAGCCGCTTCCTGCTCGACTCGGACCTCACCACCGCCGGCCGTCACCCGCAGGGTGACATCTTCCTGGACGACGTGACGGTCTCCCGGCGCCACGTGGAGTTCCGCCGGCTGCCCGGCGGCGGCTTCTCGGTCGCCGACGTGGGCAGCCTGAACGGCACCTACGTCAACCGGGAGCGGATCGACGAGGTCACCCTGAGCAACGGCGACGAGGTGCAGATCGGCAAGTACCGGCTGGTGTTCTTCGCCGGCCACGGCCGGGGGTACTGAATCCCACTTCGGCAGGAGCCCGCGTGACCGCCAATCCTCCCACCACGCTCGGGGCCGCCCCCGTACCCGCCACACGCCGTGTGGGCGAGGTGCGGGGGAGGGGCGACGAACTGCTCTCCATCGGGGCCGTGCTGGCCTTCCTCCGGGACGACTTCCCCGAGGTCACCATCTCCAAGATCCGCTTCCTGGAGGCGGAGGGGCTGGTGGACCCGCAGCGCACCCCCTCGGGCTACCGCAAGTTCAGCGCCGCGGACGTCGAGCGCCTCGCGTACGTGCTGCGCATGCAGCGGGACCACTACCTGCCGCTGCGGGTGATCCGCGAGCATCTCGACGCCATCGAGCGCGGCGAGGCGCCGCCCGCCCTGCCTGCTCCGGAGGCCCGTCCCGGTCCGCTGGAGGAGGCCGACCGGGAGCTGGGGGCTGCCAGCGGGGCGGTCGCCGGGGTCCGGCTCGGGCGCGCCGAGCTGCTGGCCGCGGCGGAGGCCGGGGAGGGCGAGCTCGCCGAGTGGGAGGCGTACGGGCTGGTGAGCGCCGGCCCGGACGGCGGCTACGACGGCGAGGCGCTGCAGATCGCCCGGCTGGTCGCCGAGCTCGGCCGGTACGGGCTGGAGCCGCGGCACCTGAGGGCGATGAAGGCCGCCGCCGAGCGGGAGGTCGCCCTGGTGGACCAGGTGGTGGCGCCGTTGCGGCGCCACCGCAACCCGCAGACCCGGGCGCACGCCGAGACCACCGCACGCGAGCTGGCGACCCTGTCGGTCCGGCTGCACGCGGCGATGGTGCAGGCGGGGCTGCGCGCCCGGCCGAGCTGACCGCCGGCCGACCTCCGCCGCTCCCGTCCGCGCGCGCGGGGCGCCCGCGCCGCGTCCCGGCCGGATGGTGCGGGTACCGGGGCGTTCGACCTGCCGCCGAGGGGCTGCGCTTTCCTATCGGCGGCCCGGGCCATAGGGTTGCCAGTGTGAATGAGCTCGACGTCGTGGGTGTCCGGGTGGAGATGCCTTCCAACCAGCCGATCGTGCTGCTGCGGGAGGTCGGGGGCGATCGGTACCTGCCGATCTGGATCGGTCCCGGCGAGGCGACCGCGATCGCCTTCGCCCAGCAGGGGATGACCCCGGTCCGGCCGCTGACCCACGACCTCTTCAAGGACGTGCTCGACGCCCTGGGCCAGCAGCTCACCGAGGTGCGGATCAGCGACCTGCGGGAGGGCGTCTTCTACGCCGAGCTGGTCTTCGCCAGCGGGGTCGAGGTGAGCGCCCGCCCCTCCGACGCGATAGCGCTGGCGCTGCGGACGGGCACGCCGATCTTCGGCGCCGAGGAGGTCCTCGCCGAGGCCGGGATCGCGATCCCGGACGAGCAGGAGGACGAGGTCGAGAAGTTCCGCGAGTTCCTCGACCAGGTGTCGCCCGAGGACTTCGGCGGCCAGCAGTAGCGGCTGCCGACCGTGGCGCGCCCCGTGCGCGCCGGCCGTGACACCGAAGCGCTGAGGCAAAGACGCGGCGTCCTACCCGGACCAAGGGCACGAAAAACCACTCGTCGGAGTGAACTTTGCGGTGAGACCCGGCGTGGCGATCGTTGACGGGTCTCTGGCGACTGCCTACCGTCAGGTGATGGCCCCGGCGGTTACGCCACCGGGGTGTACCGACCGCAGGACGAGTGGACGGAGGGTGGCATGAGCGGCACCGGCGACGAACCAGCTGCTGGGGGCCTGTGCGCCGTGCACATTCCGCGCGCTGCCCGCCGTACGGTCGGACGGCCGTGGGAGTCCCCGGCCGCCGATGCGGCGGGCGAGCCGGAGCTGCCGCGCGTCGGCCGCTTCCCGGCCGTCCAGGCCGGCCAGCCGGCCATCGAGCGGATCGAGCCCACCTCCGCACTGATCGGCTACCGCGGCCCCACCGCGTGCGCGGCCGCCGGCATCACCTACCGCCAGCTCGACTACTGGGCCCGGACGGGGCTGCTCGAACCGAGTGTCCGCACCGCCTACCCCGCCGGCGCGCAGCGGCTCTACGCCTTCCGCGACGTCCTCGTGCTGAAGATCGTGAAGCGGCTGCTGGACGCCGGGGTCTCGCTGCAGAACATCCGGGTGGCGGTTGCGCACCTGCAGACCGCCGAGCTCGGCGACCTGACGGAACTCACCCTGATGTGCGACGGCGCCACGGTGTACGAGTGCACCAGCCCGGAACAGGTGGTGGAGCTGCTCGGCGGCGGCCAGGGCATGTTCGGCATCGCCGTCGGCGCCGTCTGGCAGGAGCTGGAGGCGGTGCTCGGCCGGCTGCACGCCGAACGCACCGACACCGGCGAGACGGTGCTCGGCCACGACCCCGCGGACGAACTGGCCCAGCGCCGCAACCGCGCGGTCTGACCGGCGCACCACCGCACCGACGCACCACCGCACCGAGGTACTGACGCACCACGGCACGGGCCCGCCCGGGCCGTGCCCGGCAGGCCTTCGAGGGGCCCGGACGGGGAACCGTCCGGGCCCCTCGCCGCGGCCGGGAGAGCGTCGTTGTCGATGCAGGGGGTGCTCGGGGCGGCGAGC
>NZ_JBHWBW010000469.1:1469-6250 GCF_042735675.1 Kitasatospora sp. NPDC059571 | reverse complement strand
CCCGCCGCGCGGGGCCCCCCGAGACGTCAGCGCTTGCCGGAGGGGCGGCCCTTCGAGCGGGCCTTGCCGACGGGCTGGATGCGCTGGCCGACGACGGCGGCCGCCTCGGCGCCGTCCTCGTCCGCGGTCTGCGGGGCGTCCCCGGCGGCCTCGGCCGCCTTGGCGTCGGCGGCGCGGCGCTGGGCGACCCGCTTGGCCAGGGCGCGCATCTCCGGGGTCTGCTCCTTCAGCTGCGCGAGCAGCGGGGTGGCGACGCAGATCGAGGAGTAGGCACCGGCCGCGAGGCCGATGAACAGCGCCAGCGAGATGTCGTTCAGGGTGCCGGCGCCGAGCAGGCCGCCGCCGATGAACAGCAGCGCCGAGACCGGCAGCAGGGCGACCACGGTGGTGTTGATCGAGCGCACCAGGGTCTGGTTGAGGCCGTGGTTGGCGGCCTCGCTGTAGGTGAGCTTGTTCTGCTTGGCGATGCCCCGGGTGTTCTCCTTCACGGTGTCGAAGACGACGACCGTGTCGTAGAGCGAGTAGCCGAGGATCGTCAGGAAGCCGATCACCGTACCCGGGGTGACCTCGAAACCGACCAGGGCGTAGACGCCGATGGTGATCAGGAGGTCGTGGATCAGCGCGACCAGGGCGGCCAGCGCCATCCGCCACTCGAAGGCGATGGCCATGTAGACGGTGACCAGCACCATGAAGATGACCAGGCCGAGCAGGGCCTTCTGGGAGATCTGCTGACCCCAGGAGGGGCCGATCACCTGGGCGTCGATGTCCTTGGCCTGGACGCCGAGGTCCTTGGACAGCTCCAGCGCGAACGCCGGGCCGCTGACCTTCTCCTCGGAGCTGACCTGGATGCGGATCTTGCCGTCGCCGGTCGTCTGGACCACGGCCGTGGAGTCGCCGGTGATCTTGTTGGCGGCGTCCTGCGCCTGCGAGACCGAGAGGCCCGGCTTCTGCACGGTGTAGACCGAGCCGCCCTTGAACTCGATGCCCAGGTGCAGGCCCATGGCGAGGCCGATTGCCGCCACCACGACGATGATGCCGGAGATCGAGTACCAGATCTTGCGCTTGCCGACGAAGTCGAAGCTGACCTCGCCCTGGTAGAGCCGGTGGCCGATGTTCCTGAGGGACATGGCGTCAGGCCTCCTTGGTGGCCGAGGTGGCGGCGGTACGGCGGCGACCGCCGCGGATCGGCGGCTTGGCACCGAGGCGCTTCGGGTCCAGGCCGGACCACGGGTGGCCGTCCGCGAAGAACTTGCGGCGGGCCAGCAGCGTGATCAGCGGCTTGGTGAACAGGAAGATCACCACGATGTCGAGCAGGGTCGTCAGACCCAGGGTGAAGGCGAAGCCCTGGACCTTGCTGACCGACACGACGTAGAGCACCGCGGCACACAGGAACGACACGAAGTCGGAGACCAGGATGGTGCGGCGGGCGCGCGGCCAGGCGCGCTGGACGGCCGGGCGCAGCGGGGCGCCCTCGCGGACCTCGTCGCGGATCCGTTCGAAGTACACGATGAAGGAGTCCGCCGTGATACCGATCGCCACGATCGCACCGCAGACCGCAGGCAGGTTCAGCGCGAAGCCGATGCCGGCACCGAGCAGGCACATGATCGCGTAGGTCAGACCCGCCGAGACGATCAGACCGGCGATGGAGACCAGGC
The DNA here is from genome assembly GCF_042735675.1 of Kitasatospora sp. NPDC059571. Lineage (NCBI taxonomy): Bacteria > Bacillati > Actinomycetota > Actinomycetes > Kitasatosporales > Streptomycetaceae > Kitasatospora > Kitasatospora sp. NPDC059571. The sequence continues at coordinate 4,595 of NZ_JBHWBW010000469.1, read as the reverse complement.
CGAGGCCGCGGTAGTAGACCAGCGAGTAGATGACCACCAGGGCGAGGCCGATCGCACCGGCGATCAGGCCGGCCTGCAGCTGGTCGCCACCGAGCTGCGGCGAGACGGTGGTGACGTCGCTCATGTCGAAGGTCAGCGGCAGCGCGCCGTAGCTCAGCACGTTGGAGAGGCCGTTGGCCTGCTGCTGGCTGAAGCTGCCGGAGATGGTCGCCGAGCCGCCGGCGATCGACTGGCTGACGTACGGGTGGGAGACCACCTTGCCGTCGAGCACGATGGCGAACTGGTTGGCCGGGGCGGCCTGGGTGGCCAGGGTGCCGGTGGTGCTGGCGAAGGCCTTGGAGCCGGCGTCGTTGAAGGAGAGGTCCACCTGCCAGCCGGCGGCGCGCTGGGTGTCGAAGACGGCCTGCGCCTTGGTCACATCAGCACCGTTCACAGCGACCGGGCCGAGCGCGAACTTGTACCAGACGCCCTGCTCCTTGTCGTAGGAGCAGGCGACCGCGTTCTTCTTCGGGTCGGTCTGGTAGTCCTTCTGCTGACCCGCGTTGGAACAGTCCAGCGAGGCGAACTGCTGCTGCAGCTCGGCCGGGACGGTCCCCTGGGTCAGCGCCGCGGTCAGCTGCTCGGGGGTCAGGCTCTGGGTGGCCGACGGGGCGGCGCTGGCGCTCGGCGCGGCGGCCTTGGAGGCCGAGGCCGACGCGGAGCTGCTCGGATCGGCCTTCAGGGCGTCGCTGACGGCGCGGCCGGCCTTGCTGGCGCTCGCCGAGGCACTGGGCTTGCCGGACGTCGCGGCGGCACCGGAGGAGGTCGCCGAAGGGCTGGCGGCCGAGCTCGGGCTTCCGGAGGGGGCGGCCGAGGAGGTGGGAGCCGTCGGGTTCACCCCGGTCGGGGCGAGGGCCAGCACCGGACGGAAGTAGAGCTTGGCAGTCGTGCCGATCTGCTCGATCGCCGCCTGCTTGTCACCGCCGTTGGGGATGTTCACGACGATGTTGTTGTTGCCCTGGGTCTGGACCTCCGTCTCGGAGACACCCATGCCGTTGACGCGCTTCTGGATGATGCCGACCGCGATGTCCATGTTGGACTTGTTGATCGCGGCCTTGTCGTCCGACTTCGCGGTCAGGGTGACACTGGTGCCACCCGCGAGGTCGATCCCGAGGCGGGGCGTCGTGTGGCCCTTCCAGAACATGAGGGCGACCAGGCCGACGGCCACTGCCAGGATCAGGGCCAGCGCCCGCCCCGGGTAGCCGTCGCGCTGGCGCGACTTGGGTGTTGCCACCTTGCTCGTTTCTCCCTGTCCTTGCCGCCGCGGGCCGCGCCGCCCCGGTCCGGCGCTCGGCGGGACGGGGGACGGTGGCACTGGGCGGCCCTGAGATCATCTGGGCCGGCGGCCGGTTGCCGCCTGGGCCGGGTGAGCCCGACCGTACTACTTGCTCTCGGGGGTCTCGCCATCGGCGGGGGCACTGCCCGAATCGTCCTTCTTCAGGCTGAGGACGCCGGCCTCGGCACCCTCGACCTCGTCCGCGGCGTCCACGGCGTCCGCCTCGACGGCCTCCACGGCCTCGTCGTCCTGCGGGCGGCCGTTGATGATCGCGTCGTACTCCAGCGGCTCCAGCACGGCGGCGATGGCGCCCTTGGTGTAGTGGGTGACCACGCCCGGGGCGATCTCGAGCTCGACGGTCTCCTCGTTGACGGCCTTGACCAGGGCGTACATGCCGCCGATGGTCCGCACGCCGGCGCCCGGCTGGAGCGTCGCCTGCATCGACTGCTGCTGCTGCTGCCGCTTCTTCTGCGAGCGGAACATCAGGAAGATCGCAGCGATCGGGAGGAGGAAGATGATCAGAGTAGACACAGCCAGGGTCCTTTGCGGGCCGCCGCGGCCGGCAGCCTGGTATTCGTCGGCCCGTCGGTCGAGAGGGGCGGTCCGGCGGAGTCTAGGCGACCCGAACTCAGCGGACAACGCCAAGCATGCCAGTGTGCCGCCGAAAGTGGCGACCCTTGGCATGCACTCGTTTTCCGACTCACACGGCCGGGTCCTCCGGGAACAGTCCGGGCTGCGCGACCGTTCGCGGCCCGGCGAGCTGGACGGGCGGGGTCAGGCCGAGGTGCTGCCAGGCCGCGGCGGTGGCGATCCGGCCCCGCGGGGTGCGGGCCAGCAGCCCCTCGCGGACGAGGAAGGGCTCGGCGACCTCCTCCACCGTCTCCGACTCCTCCCCCACTGCGACGGCCAGCGTGGAGAGCCCGACCGGGCCGCCGCCGAAGAGCCGCAGCAGCGCGTCCAGCACCGCGCGGTCGAGCCGGTCCAGGCCGCGGGCGTCCACCTCGTACACGTCCAGGGCCTGGGCGGCGATCTCCCGGGTGACCAGGCCGTCGTGCCTGACCTGGGCGTAGTCGCGGACGCGGCGGAGCAGCCGGTTGGCGATGCGCGGCGTGCCGCGGGAGCGGCCGGCGATCTCGGCGGCGCCGGCCGGGTCGATGTCGACGTCCAGCAGGGCGGCGGAGCGGTGCACCACGCGCTGCAGCTCGGCCGGGGCGTAGAACTCCATGTGCCCGGTGAAGCCGAAGCGGTCGCGCAGCGGCGGGGGCAGCAGGCCGGCCCGGGTGGTGGCGCCGACCAGGGTGAACGGCGGCAGCTCCAGCGGGATGGCGGTGGCGCCCGGGCCCTTGCCGACGATCACGTCGACCCGGAAGTCCTCCATCGCCATGTAGAGCATCTCCTCGGCGGGCCGGGACATCCGGTGGATCTCGTCGAGGAACAGCACCTCGCCCTCGGTGAGCGAGGAGAGGATCGCGGCGAGGTCGCCGGCGTGCTGGATGGCCGGGCCGGAGGTGATCCGGATCGGGGCGCCCAGCTCGGCCGCGATGATCATCGAAAGGGTGGTCTTGCCGAGCCCGGGCGGGCCGCTGAGCAGCACGTGGTCCGGGGCGGTGCCGCGCTGGCGGGCGGCCTGCAGGACGAGCGAGAGCTGCTCGCGGACCCGCTCCTGCCCGATGAACTCGTCGAGCTGCTTGGGGCGCAGGGCCGCCTCGACCGCCGGGGCCTCGCCGTCGGCGGGCGCCCGGTCCCCGCGGGGGGGGGGGGGGGGGTCGGGCGGGCGCCACCGGGCGGGCGCCCACGTCGACAAGGGGTGC
>NZ_JBHWBW010000469.1:0-1459 GCF_042735675.1 Kitasatospora sp. NPDC059571 | reverse complement strand
CGGCGCCGCCCTCGCGGTGGGCGCCGCGGCCGCGCCCCCCTCCCCCGCCGGCGCCGGGGCGGCGGGCGGGGCGGGCCCGCCCCCCGCCCCGGCGCCCTCGGCGGGGTCGGAGTCGTACGGGCTCATCGGGGCGGGCTCCAATGTCGACATGGGGACAGGTCGTCAGGTCGGTGAATCGTCGCGGGTCAGCGGGCCCGGTTCAGCGTGCGCAGCGCGGAGCGCAGCAGCGCGCCGACGTCGGGGGTCGGCTGCGCCTCGGCCTCGGGGGTGACCGCGGCCACCGCGTCGTCGGCCTCGCGCGGGGCATAGCCGAGGCCGACCAGCGCGGCGTGCAGCTGCTCGTGCCAGGGCGCGGGCCCGGTCGCGACCGGCTTCTGGGCGGGCACCGAGCCGTGCGGGGCGCCGAGCTTGTCCTTGTACTCCAGCAGGAGCTTGGCGGCCTTGGCCTTGCCGATGCCGGGCACCGCGATCAGGGCCTTCTCGTCGCCGCCGGCCACCGCGAGGCGCAGCGCGTCCGGGCTGTGCACGCCGAGCATCGCCTGGGCGAGCCGGGGGCCGACGCCGGGAGCCGCCTGGAGGATCTCGAAGAGGGCGCGCTCGTCGTCGTCGGCGAAGCCGTAGAGGGTCAGCGAGTCCTCGCGGACCACCAGCGAGGTCGCCAGCCGGGCGTTCTCGCCGATCCGCAGGCCGGCCAGGGTGTTCGGGGTGCACTGGACGGCCATGCCGACCCCGCCGACCTCGACGACGGCCGTGCCGGCCGCGAGGTGGGCGACCGGCCCCTGGACGAAGGCGATCATCGGCGGTACTCCTGACGTGCGGCGGGGCGGCGGGCCGCGGGCGCGGCGGGCGCCGGCGCGGTCTTCGCGAGGGCGGCGGCGATGCGGTCCTGCGCGCCGCCGCGCCAGATGTGGCAGATGGCGAGGGCCAGCGCGTCGGCGGCGTCGGCCGGCTTCGGCGGGGCGTCGAGCCGCAGCAGGCGCTGCACCATGGCCGTGACCTGGGCCTTGTCGGCCCGGCCCGAGCCGGTGACGGCGGCCTTGACCTCGCTGGGGGTGTGCAGGATGACCGGTATCCCCCGCCGGGTGGCGCAGAGCATGGCGACCGCGCTGGCCTGGGCGGTGCCCATCACGGTGCGGACGTTGTGCTGGGCGAAGACCCGCTCGACGGCGACCAGGTCCGGCCGGTGCTCGTCCAGCCACTGCTCCAGGCCCTGCTCGACGGCCAGCAGCCGGTGGCCGATCTCCGCGTCGGCGGGGGTGCGGACGACGCCGACCCCGACCATCCGCAGCGGGCGGCCCGGCGCGCCGTCGACCACGCCGACGCCGCACCTGGTCAGCCCCGGGTCCACTCCCAGCACCCGCACGCGGTCCTCCCGCTCTCGTTCGACCTGCGAAGGCTACCGGTCGCCTCCGACAGCCGGAGATACGACACCGGCCCGGCGGTCCGCAGGGGACCGCCG
>NZ_JBHWBW010000468.1:0-6251 GCF_042735675.1 Kitasatospora sp. NPDC059571 | reverse complement strand
TCGCTGCGCGGGGGCCAGCTCGCGGCACGGCCGCGCCGCCGTAAAAATAAAATACTCAACCGCCCCCCCCCGCAGCCGCGGCCGCCGCTTCTCGCATTTCCGGGGCCTGTCGCCCGGACCCCTGCCGGCCCGGGCGGCGAGGCCTCTGCGTCCGCGCGTGTCGGCCGCACGACAGGTTTCTTGCAGGCGTGGAACATTCGTTGACCCGGACGGGCGTCCGCTGGAACGCTGAATGCGTGAGCCAGTCCGAGAGCCTTGTGGGCCGCCTGCACGTCGATCTGCGACGTCACGCGAGCGCGATCTGTGCCGTCTGCCGTTGACGGCCGTTCCGCCGTCGCGTCGCTCTGCTCGTCTCACCTTCACCACTGACCGTCCGGTCTGACCGACCCGCCTGCCGTACCCGCCGTGTCCCGGCGGACGGAGGCGGCCCAGCCGGTGGTCCCGGTCCTCCTCCCCTCCCCGCGTCGGCCGGCCGCCGGGCGCCGTGCAGTGCCGTGTCGCACTGTGCAGCCCGTGCCGGCACCGGACGGCTGTCACCTGCTGCCCCGCAAAGGATCCGCCATGCCTGCGACCTCCCGCCGCCATTTCCTCGCCCTCGCCGCCGTCGGCGCCACCGCCGTCGCCTGCGGGCAGGCCACCGCATCGGGCGGCGGTACGGGCGAGACCAAGAAGCTCCGGTACCAGGGCTGGGCAGGGCAGGTGACCCTGCCCGAACTCGCCGAGGACCTCGGCTACTTCGGCGATGTGAAGCTGGAGTGGGTGGGCAACACGATCAGCGGGCCGCAGGACATCCAGTCGGCGGCCACCGGGCAGATCGACTTCGGCGGGGCCTTCAACGGCGCCGTGGTGAAGCTCATCGCCGCGGGTGCCCCCGTCCAGGCGGTGATCAGCTACTACGGCGTGGACGCGGCCGCGTACAACGGCTACTACGTGCTCCAGGACAGCCCGATCCACGCGGCCCACGACCTGCTGGGCAAGAAGATCGGGATGAACACGCTGGGCGCCCACACCGAGGCGATCCTCGACATCTACCTCCAGCGCAACGGGCTCACTCCGGCCGAGATCGCCAAGGTGGAGCCGATCGTGGTGCCGCCGGTGAACACCGAGCAGTCCGTGCGGCAGCGGCAGATCGAGGTCGGCGTCCTGGGCGGCGTGCTCCGGGACAAGGCGCTGGCGACGGGCGGCATCCGTCCGCTGTTCACCGACTACGACCTGCTGGGCGCGTTCAGCGCCGGCACCTACGTCATCACCAAGCGCTTCCTGAAGCAGAACCCGACCACCGCGCGGACCTTCGTCACCGGCGTGGCCAAGGCGATCGAGTGGGCCCGGACGAGCCCGCGCGAGGACGTCGTGGCGCGCAGCGTATCGATCGTCAAGAAGCGCGGCCGCAACGAGGACACTGCCGCCCTGAAGTACTGGAAGTCGACCGGGGTCGCCGAGACCGGCGGCCGCATCACGGACGAGGAGTTCAAGCTCTGGATCGACTGGCTGGTCGAGCACGGGGACATCAAGGCCGGCCAGGTCAAGCCGGCCGACCTCTACACCAACGAGTTCAACGGCTACACCGCGAGCGCTGCGGCGGCCGTGTCCACCGCCCCTTCCCCGAGCAGGAGTTGAGCGATGAGTGCGGACATCTCCTTCCGCGCGGTCAGCAAGACCTTCGCGGTCCGCGGCGACGCCGAGTTCACGGCTCTCGACCGGGTGGAACTCGACATCGCTGCGGGTGAGTTCGCGGTGATCGTCGGTCCGAGCGGCAGCGGCAAGTCCACCCTGCTGGACCTGCTGGGCGGCCTGGCCGCGCCCACCTCCGGCGAGATCCTGCTGAACGGCCGACCGGTCACCGGGCCGGGCCCGGACCGGTCGACGGTCTTCCAGCAGTACGCGCTGCTGCCGTGGCGGACCGCCCAGGGCAACGTCGAGTTCGGCCTGGAGTCGATCGGGGTGCCGCGGCGCGAACGGGCCGCCCGGGCCCGGGAGTACCTGGACCTGGTGGGCCTGTCCGGGTTCGAGGACCGCCATCCGCACGAGCTGTCGGGCGGCATGAAGCAGCGGGTCGCGATCGCCCGGAGCCTCGCCTACGACCCCGAAGTGCTGCTGATGGACGAGCCGTTCGCGGCGCTGGACGCCCAGACCCGGGAGTCGCTCCAGGACGAGCTGCTGCGGATCTGGGAGCGGACCGGCAAGACCGTCGTGTTCATCACCCACGGCATCGAGGAGGCGGTGTACCTCGGCGGGCGGGTCGCCGTGCTCACCTCCCGCCCGGGGCGGGTGAAGGAGGTGGTGCGGATCGACCTCGGCGACCGCAGCGCCACCGGCGACCTGCGCTCCAGCCCGGAGTTCGCCCGGTACCGGCACGAGATCTGGAGCCTGCTGCACGACGAGGTCAGCCGGGCCCAGCAGTTGGAGAGGGAGGTCAGCACGGTATGAGCACCGACATCCGTCCGCCGGCAGCGGACGCACGACCGGCCCCGGCCGTACCCGGGCCGGCCACCGCACCGAAGCCCGCGACCGTACCGGAGTCGACGTCGGCCGAGGCCCGTCGCAGGCCGGCGCCGCCCACCGGACGGCGCCGCCGCGGCCGGGTGCGCAGGCTGCTGCTGGGGGCCCTCACCAAGAGCGTCGCCGTGGCCGCGCTGCTGGCGGTCTGGGAGGCCGCCCCGCGGCTGAACCTGGTCGACCCGACGTTCCTGCCGCCGTTCAGCCAGGTGGTCGACGCCTGGTTCGGCCTGCTCGACAGCGGTCAGCTCGCCGCCAACACCCAGGCCAGCCTGACCCGTTCGCTCAGCGGCTTCGGCCTCGCAGTGCTGATCGGCGTGCCGCTGGGGCTGCTCATCGGCTGGTACCGGCCGGTCGCCGACCTGCTGAGCCCGCTGCTGGAGCTGTTCCGCAACACCGCGGCGCTGGCGCTGCTGCCGGTGTTCGTGCTGATCCTCGGGATCGGCGAGACGTCGAAGATCTCCATCGTGCTGTACGCGTGCATCTGGCCGGTGCTGCTGAACACCATCAGCGCGGTCCGCACGGTCGATCCGACGCTGCTGAGGCTGGCCCGTTCGCTCAACCTCTCGCCGCTGCGGCTGTTCCAGAAGGTGATCCTGCCCGCCTCGGTGCCGGCCGTCTTCACCGGGATCCGGCTGGCGGGGGCCGTCTCCATCCTCGTCCTGGTGGCGGCCGAGATGGTCGGGGCCAAGGCCGGGCTGGGCTATCTGATCAACGCCTCGCAGTTCAACTTCGCGATCCCGCAGATGTACGCGGGCATCGCCACCATCTCCGTGATCGGCGTGGTCTTCAACCAGCTGCTGGTCCGGCTGGAGCGCCGGTTCACCGCCTGGCGCGCCCCGGTGAACGGCTGAGGTGGCGCGATGAGCAGCGAACTCACCGCGGACGTCCTGGTGGTGGGCGGCGGACCGGCCGCCACCTGGGCGGCGCTGGAGGCGGCCCGGGCCGGCGCGGACGTCGTCCTCGCGGACAAGGGCTACTGCGGCACCAGCGGCGCGACCGCCGCGGGCGGCACCGGCGTCTGGTACGTGCCGCCGGAGCCGGCCGCCCGCGAGGCGGCGATGGCGAGCCGGGAGGCGCTCGGCGGCTACCTCGCCGACCGCCGCTGGATGGCCCGGGTCCTCGACCGCACGTACGCCGCGATCAACGAACTGGCGGGCCGCGGCGGCTATCCGTTCCCGACCGCACCCGACGGCAGCCAGCCGCGGAACGGGCTGCAGGGCCCGGAGTACATGCGGCGGATGCGGATCCGGGTGCGCCGGGCCGGAGTCCGCGTCCTCGACCACAGCCCGGTCACCGAACTCCTCACCGCCGCCGACGGATCGGTGGCCGGCGCGGCAGGCTACCGGCGGCAGGCGGGCCACCCCTACCGGGTGCGCTCCGGGGCCGTGGTGCTGGCGACCGGGGGCTGCGCGTTCCTCAGCAAGGCGCTCGGCACCGACACGGACACCGGCGACGGCGCGCTGTTCGCGGCCGAGGCCGGCGCGGAGCTGTCCGGCATGGAGTTCTCCAACGCGTACGGCATCGCCCCCGAGCACACCTCGGTCACCAAGACCGCGTTCTACTCCTTCGCCACGTTCTACCGGGAGGACGGCGAGGAGCTGGAGGGCGCGGCCAGCCAGGGCGGGCGCTCGGTGATCGCCCGCGAGCTGCTCACCGGGAAGGTGTACTGCACGCTGGACCGCGCCGACGAGGCGGCGCAGCGGGCGATGCGGCTCGCGCAGCCGAACTTCTTCCTGACCTTCGACCGGCTCGGGGTGGACCCGTTCACCGAGCGGTTCGCCATCACCCTGCTGGCCGAGGGCACCGTCCGCGGCACCGGCGGGATCAGGATCGCCGGTGAGGACTGCCGCACCACCGTGCCCGGCCTGTACGCCGCGGGGGACGCGGCCACCCGCGAGCCGATCTGCGGAGGCTTCACCGGCGGCGGCAGCCACAACGCGGCCTGGGCGATGTCCTCGGGCAGCTGGGCCGGGCGCGGCGCCGCCGGGCACGCGCTGGCGCTCGGCAGCCGCGGGCACACCCGCGCTGCCGCCCCGGCCGGGGGAGCGGGCCTGCGGCCGGCCGGTGGACCGGCGGCCGGCGGCCACCGGGAGCTGATCGCCGCGGTGCAGCGCGAGGTGCTGCCGTACGACCGGAACTACCTGCGACACGGCGACACCCTCACCGCGTCCCTGGCCGTCCTCGACGACCTCTGGCGGCAGGCCCGCGCCGGGCTGCGCGGCGACGGCCGGGACGTGGTGAAGGCCCGCGAGGCGGCGGCGCTGGCCGCCAATGCCCGCTGGATGTACCGCTCCGCGCTGGCCCGCACCGAGAGCCGCGGCATGGCCCGCCGCCTGGACTTCCCCGACCAGGACCCGGCCCAGCACCACCGGATCGTCACCGGCGGGCTGGACGAGGTCTGGACCCGCACCGAGTCCGTCCGTCCGAAGGAGCCCGTGTGATCGAACTCGTCTCCGCCGACCGCTGCATCACCTGCGACAAGTGCATCGAGGTCTGTCCGACCGATGTCTTCGACCGCGGCCCGGACGGCATCCCGGTGATCGCCCGGCAGGGCGACTGCCAGACCTGCTTCCACTGCGAGGCCAACTGCCCGGTCGACGCCCTGTACGTCGGCCCGCACACCGCCCCCGGACCGCACCCGCCGGACGAGCACCGGCTGGCCGACAGCGGGCTGCTCGGCAGCTACCGCGCCCAGATCGGCTGGGGCCGCGGCCGCACCCCCGGCGCCCGGCGCGCCATCGGGCCGGCGTTCGGCCCGGCCCCGATCACCTCCTGACCGACTCCCACGAGAGGGGACCCAGTATGACCGCGTTCGAGATCCAGAAGGTCGGCGGCCGCATCGGCGCCGAGATCACCGGCATCGACCTGGCCGGACCGCTGGACGACAAGACCGTCACCGCGCTCAACGAGGCACTGGTCGCCCACAAGGCGCTGTTCTTCCGGGACCAGCACCTGGACGACGAGGGCCAGACCCGGTTCGCCGGGCTCTTCGGCACGCTCACCACCGCGCACCCGACGGTGCCCTCGCTGGACGGGCAGCCCAACGTGCTGGCCGTGGACAGCGAGGACGGCGGCCGGGCCAACCAGTGGCACACCGACGTCACCTTCGTGCGCACCCCGCCGAAGGCGTCCACGCTGCGCAGCCTGATCGTGCCGCCGTACGGCGGCAACACGCTGATCGCCGACGCCCAGGGCGCCTACCGCGACCTGCCGCCGGTGCTGCGCGACCTGGCCGACGGCCTCTGGGCGGTGCACACCAACGACTACGACTACGCGCAGGGGCGGGAGCTGGACGAGGCGGAGAGCGAGCGCCGCAAGGTGTTCACCTCGCGGCGGTACCGCACCGCGCACCCGGTGGTCCGGGTCCACCCGGAGAGCGGCGAGCGCGGGCTGTTCATCGGCGGCTTCGCCGAGCGGATCCTGGGCCTGCCGACGGCGGCCTCGTCCGACCTGCTGCGCACCCTGCAGTCGTACGTCACCCGGCCGGAGAACGTGGTGCGCTGGCGCTGGTCGGTCGGTGACGTGGTGCTGTTCGACAACCGCGCGACCCAGCACTACGCGCCGGACGACTACGACGACCTGCCGCGCCGGCTGCACCGGGTGACGGTGGCCGGTGACGTGCCGGTCGGCCCGTCCGGCGACACCAGCTACGTCATCGAGGGCGACGACGCGGCGCACTACACGGGCTGACGTCCGAAGCCGGTATCCGCGGCGGCAACGGCCGCGCGGCGGGGCACCTCACGGTCCCGCCG
>NZ_JBHWBW010000467.1:1078-6252 GCF_042735675.1 Kitasatospora sp. NPDC059571 | reverse complement strand
GTCCCCGGGCGAGGGCGCCTCCACGTCGAAGGCGGTCGCGGGCACCCGTCCCCGCCCTGCTGGAGTACGAGGCCGGCGGGATCGGCGACCGGACGGCGGCCAGGGACGCCGAACGCCACCCCTGGTACGCCGGCCACGGCTACGCCTCGCTGCGCGTCGACTCCCGCGGGCACGGCAGCTCCGAGGGCCGGCCGACCGACCCGGCCTCCGACGCCGGGCTCGCCGACGCCGTCGCCGTCCTCGACTGGCTGGCCGCCCAGCCCTGGTGCACCGGCCGGATCGGCGCCTTCGGCCTCGCACACGGCGGAACCGCCGCGCTCGCCCTCGCCGCGCACGCACCCGACCGCCTCGCGGCCGTGGTCGCCGTCTGCGCCCCCGGCGACCGCACCCCCGCGACGCACACCCCGGGCGGCGCACCGCTGGCCGCCGCCGCCCACCGCGCCGCGGCCACCGCCCTCGCCGCCGCCTGCCGGCCGCCCGACCCCGTGCGCACCGGGGACGACTGGCGGCGGCTGTGGCTGGAGCGCCTCAACGCCCTCCAACCGCCCGAGGCCCCCGCGCCCGCCCCGGCCCTCCGCCTCGACGCCGTCCGGGCCGCGGTGCTCGCCGTCGGCGGCTGGGCCGACCCGTATCCGGAGTCCGTGCTGCGGCTGGTGGAGCAGGTCGGCGCACCGGTGCGCGGGATCGTCGGGCCGTGGCCGCACCAGTACCCGGACCAGGGCCGGCCGCCGGGGCCGGCGATCGGCTTCCTCCAGGAGACGCTGCGCTGGTGGGAGCAGTGGCTGCGGGACGTCGACACCGGGGTGCTCAAGGAGCCCGCCCTGCGCACCTGGATGAACGAGTCGGTGCCGCCGGCCACCACGTACGCCAACCGGCCGGGCCGCTGGATCGGCGACGACGGCTGGCCGTCACCGGACGTACGGGAGATCCACTACGGGCTGGCCGACGCACTGCGCACCGCCGGCACCCCGTCGGGCGAGCGCTACGTGCCCGTCCGCTCCCCGCAGCACACCGGCATCGACGGCGGGTCCGTCCGCCCGGCCGGCCGGGCCGCGGACCTGCCGCCGGACCAGCGGGCCGAGGACGGCCGCTCGGTCTGCTTCGACTCCGCGCCGCTGCCGGAGCCCACCGAACTGCTCGGTGCGGCGACCGTGCGGCTGCGGGTGCGCGAGGGCGGCCGGCCCGGGCAGGTCGCGGCCCGGCTCTGCGACGTCGCGCCGGACGGCACGTCCACCCTGGTGAGCCGCGGGGCGGCCGCCGTCGGCGCCGCCGGCGAGGTGGAGTTCGCGCTGTCGGCGGTGGCACACGCCTTCCCCGCCGGGCACCGGATCCGGCTGGCGCTCTCCTCGGCGTACTGGCCGTGGCTGTGGCCGGTCGCCGACCCGGCCGGCCTCGAACTCGACCCGGGCGCCTCGGTGCTGACCCTGCCGGTGCGCCACCTGGCCGCGGACGCGGGCAGCGGCCCGATCTCCTTCGACCCGCCCGAGCACGAGCAGGCCCCGGCGGCCGCCCGCGCCGAGCCGCTCACCGCCCGCCCCGAGCGGCTGGTGGTGCAGGACGTCGCGGCCGGCGAGTGGCGCCTGGAGATCGCGGTCGGCGACGGCCCGCTGCTGCACCCCGACGGGCTGGTCTCCGACGAGCACGTGCTGGAGGCCTACCGGATCCGCTCCGACGACCCGCTGTCCGCGGTCGCCCGGACCGACCGGACCCTGCGGCTGGAGCGCACCGACATCGGCTGGGACGTGACCGTCCAGCTCCGTTCGGAGACCACCTGCGACGCCGGGCACCTGGTGCGCCACGACCACGTGCGGGCCCTGGAGGGCGGCGACGTGGTGTTCGAGCGCGATTGGCGCCGGCGGCTCCCCCGGCCCTGACGGGCCGAGCGGAGCGGCGGGCCCCCGGGCCCGGGACGCACCGCGCGGCCGACCGCCGCGCCGCCCCATCGCCCCGGGTGGATCAAGGGGGCACCCCGCCTCGAAGGCCGATCGGCACACCCGTACGCTTCTCCGATCACAGTGGAGGAGACGACGGGACGATGATCGGGAACCTTCTGGGGATCGTGGTGTTCCCGCTGGTCATGGCCGGGCTCGCCCGGTGGGCGGCGGCACGGAGGCGGCGCGGTCTGACGGCCGGCCGGGCCGTGCACTTCCGCTGCCGGCTCGACGGCCGCAGGGGCCGGCTGCTGGCCGACCCGCGCCTGGAGGACCCCGTCTTCCTCGACCGCTCCGGAAACACCGCCATCGTGCCGCGCGGCGGCACGGCCCTCGACGCGACGGTCGCCGACGCCAACCGGCCTCCCGTCGAGAAGGTCAACCTGCGCTACCGGACGCCCGAAGGAAAGGTGTTCCGGCTGGGCCTGGCCACCCACGACGCCCGGGCCCTGGGTGCCTGGCTGGGCGAACAGCCCCGGCCGGCCCCCGCACCCGCCCATCGGCCGCTGCTGCCGACCGCGCCGTTCTGGGCGGTGCTGGCCCTCGCCGCGGCCCTCTTCGTCGGTCTCGCGGCCGCGGACATCGCGCTGCTGGGCACGCGCACCGCCGCCGAGGTCGTCCGCGTCGACCGGGACGAGGACAGCTGCACCGTCCGCTGGGACGGCGGCGCGCAGCAGGCGACCGTGGACTGCGACACCACCGGTGTGCACGCCGGCGACCGACTCCCGATCGTCGCCGTCCCCTGGCCGTTCCTCGGCGAGGCCGTGGACACCCGGACCACTCCGACCGAAGCCGCCGTCCTCGGAGGCGGCCTCGGCCTGCTCGGGGCCGCCGGTGCGCTGCTGGTCACCCCGCTGGCCTGTGCCCGGCGCGTGCGGCGCGCGCAGCGGGCCGCGCCGGTGATCCCGCATCGGGCGACCGCGGGCGAGGAGGAGGGCGAGGACGCCTGGCCCGGCCTCCGGGGCGGTCTGAGCTACGCGGACCTCGCCGCCGCGGCACGGCACGGAGATCGCCACCGACCCGGCTCCAGGGTCGCCACGCCACGCCGCGGCCCCGGCCGCACATCCGTGTCACCCCGCCTCTGGGTGATGACGACGATCCTCGGCACCGCGGCCTGGGGGTTCCTGGCGGTCGCCGTCGCCGCCTGCCTCGACGACCACTTCCACCTGGGCCACTGGCGCCTCCCGGTGCTCGGCACGGTCGCCGTCGTGTCCATCGCCCGGATCGCCTGGTTCGCCGCCGACCGCTCCGCGCTCGTCCGGCCGGTCCTGCGCGCCGCGCGCTCGGGCGAGGGCGAGGGCGAGCAGCAGCCCATGCGCTATGTCCGGCTGCGGCGGGAGGCGAACGAGATGGTGCTGGTGCTGTTCCGGCCGGAGGGCGAGGGGGCGGCGGCGCCGCGGTTCGTCCAACGGATCTCCTGGTCGCGGGGTGAGGGCCGCCGCACCGTCGGCGGCCCCCCGCCGGTGGGCGAGGCCCTGGTCCGCGACACCGGCGTCGGACCGCTGGTCTGCGAGATCGACGGCGTGCGCTACCTCCCCAAGGGCCGCGCCACCGAGACCGCGGCCGACCCCGCCCGCACCCGCGCGGAACTGCGCAGCTTCGCCGAGAGCCACCTCCGGCCGGCGGGCCGGGGGTAGGGCCCGGGAGCTCCTCGGCGGAGGCGCCCGGTGCCGGACTCGCGGGTGCCCGGGGCGGCGCGCACCAAAACAGTAGCCATGGACATAGTAGCCATGTACTGTAATTGCCATGAGCAACGCTTCCCCGGGCCCCACGCCCGGCTTCCTGGTGTGGCGGCTGTCGACCAAGTGGCGGGTCGCCGTCGACCGCGCCCTGGCCCCGCTCGGGCTGACCCACGCGCAGTACTCGCTGCTCGCGTCGCTGTACGGCATGCACCGCGCCGGGCAGCAGCCCAGCCAGCGCGAACTCGCCGACCACACCGGCCTGGAGGCGCTCTACGTCTCCAAGCTGGCCCGCGCCCTGGAGGCCGACGGGCTGGTCGTGCGCACCCGGGACACCGCCGACAGCCGGGCCGTCCGGCTCGCGCTGACCGATGCCGGGCAGGAGGCCACCGGCCGCGCGGTCACCGTCGTCCAGGAGCTGCTGGACCGGTTGCTGGCGCCGCTCGGCGGCACCGGCGGGACCCGTGCCCGGGCCTTCGTCCGCGACCTGAAGACGCTGCTCGACGTACCGCTCGGCGCACCGCTCGACCTGCCACCCGACCCCGGCGAGGAGTGATCCACCATGCCCGCGATCGACGTGCTCGACTCGACCGTCCACTACGAGGAGTCCGGCAGCGGCACCCCGTTCGTCTTCCTGCACGGCAACCCGGTCTCCTCCCACGTGTGGCGGAAGGTGCTGCCGCGGATGGGCGGGCCGGCCCGGCTGCTGGCACCCGACCTGATCGGGATGGGCCGCTCCGGCAAGCCCGACATCGCCTACTCCTTCGCCGACCACGCCCGCTACCTCGACGCCTGGTTCGACGCGCTCGGGCTGGACGACGCCGTCCTGGTGGGCCTGGACTGGGGCGGCTCGCTCGCCCTCGACCGGGCGGCCCGGCACCCCGGGCAGGTGCGCGGCATCGCCCTGATGGAGACCGTCCTCAAGCCGATGGCCCGGGAGGAGTTCCCGGCCGCCGCCCGGACCAGGTTCGAGGCCTTCCGCACCCCCGGCACCGGCGAGCGGCTGGTGCTGGAGGAGAACGTCTTCATCGAGGACGCGCTGCACCGGACGGTGCTGACCGGCCTCGCCGAGGAGGACCTCGCGGTCTACCGGGCGCCCTACCCGACCCCGGAGAGCCGCCGGCCGCTGCTCGCCTGGCCCCGCTCGATGCCGCTGGAGGGCGGGCCGGCCGAGGTGGTCGCCCGGATCGAGGCGTACGACCGCTGGCTGGCCGACAGCCCCGGGGTGCCGAAGCTGCTGCTCACCTTCGACTCCTCGCCGACGCTGATGATCGGGAAGGAGCTCGCCGACTGGTGCCGCGAGCACGCGGCGGGCCTGGAGACCGCGCACTGCGGGCCGGCCGGCCACCAGGCGCCGGAGGACCGGCCCGCGGAGATCGCCGCCGCCGTCACCGCCTGGGCCGGCCGCCACGGCCTGTACGGCTGACCGGCGGCCCCGGGCACCGGAACGCGAGGAGGGGGCCCCCCCCCCGCGGGGCCCCCCGCACCCCCGGGGCACCCCCCCCCCGGGGACCCCGGCGCAGGCACCCCGGGCGGGGGGGCGCCGGCGCGGGGGGGGCGGGTG
>NZ_JBHWBW010000467.1:0-1068 GCF_042735675.1 Kitasatospora sp. NPDC059571 | reverse complement strand
CGGGGCCCAACCGCCGCCCGTCCCCTCCTCACCGCAGGATCACCACCGCGCGGATCACCCGTGCGCAGTCACCGCGGGCGGCGGTCAGCGGGCGCGGTGGGCGCGGATCAGCTCCGCGTACCGCTCGCCGCTGGCCTTCACCGTCCGCCGCTGGGTGGCGTAGTCGACGTGCACCAGGCCGAACCGCTTGTCGTAGCCGTACGCCCACTCGAAGTTGTCCAGCAGCGACCAGGCGAAGTAGCCCGCCAGCGGGGCGCCCTGGGCGACCGCGCGGGCGCAGGCGGCCAGGTGGCCCTCCAGGTAGGCCGTCCGCTCGGTGTCCTGGATCCGGCCGTCCGCCGTCACGGTGTCCTGGTAGGCGGACCCGTTCTCGGTGATGTAGATCTTCCGGACGCCGTACTCCTCGGTGAGGCGCATCAGCAACTGGTGGATGCCGTCCGCGTCCACCTCCCAGCCCATCGCGGTGTGCTCGGCGTTCGGGCCGGGGGTCTGCCGGAAGTGCGGCGCCGGGCCGGTCGGGTCGTCGGCGACGAACTGGCGGAAGTAGTAGTTCAGCCCCATCCAGTCGAGCGGCGCCGAGATCAGCTCCATGTCGCCGTCCCGGACGGGCAGTTCGACGCCGTAGAGCTTGACCATGTCCTCCGGGTAGCCGCGGCCGAGGACCGGGTCGAGCCACCAGCGGTTGATGTGGCCGTCGGCCCGGACGGCGGCGAGGCGGTCGGCCTCGCTGTCGCTGGCCGGGATCACCGGGCTGAGGTTGTTGACGATGCCGACCTGGACGCCCGGGACGGCCGCACGCAGCGCCTGCACCGCGAGGCCGTGGCCGAGGTGCAGGTGGTACGAGGTGCGGACGGCGGCGGTCAGGTCCGTCCAGCCCGGCGCCATCTTGCCCTCGAGGTGGCCGATCCACGAGGAGCAGAGCGGCTCGTTGAGGGTGGCCCAGTGCTTCACCCGGTCGCCGAGCCGGCCGGCGACCCCCCCCCCGTACTCGCCGACGCGCGCCGGCGGGGGGCGGGCGGGGCCACCCCCCCGGGCCCGGAGGGGGCGGGGGGGGGGCGCGCGGGGGAC
>NZ_JBHWBW010000466.1:838-6264 GCF_042735675.1 Kitasatospora sp. NPDC059571 | reverse complement strand
CGCGTCGGGGGCCCGGTCCGGCAAGGCCCGTCCGTGCCGATCCGGGCCCCCTCGGCCAAGGTGCCGGCGGGCGTACGGGCGGACGAAGCGGGGGTGGTGGATGAGGGCGGCGAGAGGGGGGCGGACTGGGCGTCAGGATCCGGTCAGGGCCGTGATCGGCGCTCGCTCGGGCCCTGGGGCACCTGTGGTCGACGGCCTGATGTGACAGATCCTGGTCATTGCGGCCACGTCTGATCCTCGACCGGATCACCGCCCACGGCGTCGACCCCGCCGACGTCGCAATGATCGTCATCACCCACGGGCACCTCGACCACTTCGGCTCCGCGGCCGACCTGCACCGGCTCACCGGCGCGCCCGTCGCCGGCCACGTCGCCGACCTCGGACCGTACCGCTCGGGCCGGGTCCGCGAGCCCTACTCGCCCACCGGCCCGACGGGTCGTCTGATGGCCCGCAGCCGCACGCTCCACATGCGGGCCGAACCCTTCGAGCCCGCGGTGGTCATCCACGGCGAGACGGCCCTGGAGGACTTCGGCCTCGCTGCGCGCATCATGCCCACCCCCGGCCACACCGCCGGATCGGTCTCCGTCCTCACCGACGACGGCGATCTGATCGCAGGCGACCTGATCGCAGGCGACCTGATCGCCCGCTCCTTCATGGGCCTCATCCCCGGCAGGCCCGCCGACCCGCCCTTCCACGACGACCCCCGGCAGAACCTCACCAGCCCGCGAGCGATGCTCGCCCTCAACCCCGCCCGCCTCCACGTCGGCCACGGCACCGCACCGGATCCCGAACGGGTACGGCGGTGGGCCGAGCGGGAACACGACCGCCTCGCGCCGCTCCCTGCGCAGTCCTCGCTCCGCCGAGCAAGCCGCCTTCGCCGACATGCTCTCCGGCCGGATCCGCCACATCCGTTCGCCCGAGGCCCGTCCCCCCGTGAGGCCCCCGGAGTTCGCCGGCCGCTTCCGGTGTGGCCCTCGGTGCCTGCCCGGGGGCCCGCGGGGCCTCCGGGCAGGCACCGCCGCCTACGGCGCGGTCTCGCAGAGGGCGGTGTCCAACAGCGTGTACATCTGGGCGATCGGCGCATTGGTGGCGAGGTGGGCGTTGGTCACCACGGAGGCGTGGCGGCCGTCCGCAGTGACCAGGGTCTCGCTGTAGTAGCCGTTCACGATGCCGTCGTGGCCCCAGGCCGTGCCGCCGCACGGCAGGGTGTGGGCGGCGACTCCGAGACCGTAGGAGAGGCCGCCGCCGACGGTGACGGTCTTCTTCAGCTCGGCGAGGGTCGCCGGTGAGAGCAGGCGGCCTTCCACCAGCGCCCGGTCGAAGGCGGTGACGTCCTGGAGGGTGGAGATCATGGCTCCGGAGGTGCTGTAGATGGACGGCTCCAGGGCCGTCCCCAGGTCGGTCCAGAGGTTGAGGGCGCCGATCCGGATGCCGTGGTAGCCGTGCACGGCCGGGGCGGGAACGGTGCGGTCGCCCGCGGCCGGGAAGCTGGTGCCGGTGAGGGCGAGCGGCTCGATGATCCGGGTGGTGATCGCCTGCTTGACGGACAGGCCGGTGATCCGCTCGATCAGCAGCCCGACGATCTCGTAGCAGTGTGCCGAGCCGATCCTTCACCGTGCTCCTCCTACTTACCGGTACGAACGGCGGTGAGCCTACCCAGGACGGCCGGTCACCGATGGCCGGTGCACTGACCTGTTCACCGAACATGACCGACGTCACCATCGGTGCCCCGCGTACGCACCAACGAGAGGCGAGGAGTCGACGTGGCCCACCGCTACTGGTGCAGCGAGTGCAGTTTCAGGACGCCCTGGCTCAGCACCGCCGAGGGCGAGCGGCAACCGATCGCCCACTACGCCGCCAAGCACGCCGGCACTCCTCCTGGCGGACAGGTCGAGCGTCGCCGGGCCGGCTCCTTCGGCGGCCACGGCTGCCTCCGGCTCGCGGCCGTCGCCCTCGTCCTGTTGGCGGTCGTGGCCGCCTGCCATCGCCAGCACGCCCACGGCACTGGTCCGGTCCCGGCGCCAGGACCGGACCGGCCACGACAAGCGACGAGGCACCAGCCGGAGAGCTGATGCCTCGTCATGACTTCTGCTGTTGCTGTCCAGGCCGGGACTACGAGCGCAGGGCCGCCGTACCGAAGCGATGATCAAGGACGCCGGTCCGGTGGGCCGGCCGCCGCGCGGTCACCCGAGACCTCCCCAGGCGTCCTGGGCTGTGGCGGCACGTGGTGGTCGAGGTGCCGCAAGGAGCTCGACCGGCTCCTCGGCGGGCGCGTCCCGGCCGGGTCCGAGGGCGGCATCCGGTGGCGCAGCGGCGTCCCGCAGCCGACCCGCGGCCCTCGAACTCCCCGGGCTGCTCTGGTACGAGCCTCCGCCGGCCCGGCCGGACGGCCCCATGCCGGGCATGTCGGCCGGCTGCACCGCCGACCCGCGATCGAGGAGGCCCGGGCCGGCTCCCCCGTGGACGGCCCCGGATCCGGCCTCGCTCCTCGGGGACACCCGGCCGGTGCCGAGGTGGGGGCCGGCGGGATGCGGGCCGCCCGCCAGGGCCCGCGGCTGCTGGAGCGGGCCACCCGCGCGGGCGGTCTCCCCCATGAGCCCGTCCGCCACGGGCCTGTCCGGCGCGTACGGTCCCGCGGCCCGGCCGAGGCCTGCTGCGCCGCCGACGAGCAGTCCGGCCGTGTCGGCGTGACGGGGCCCGGGGAACAGGTCGGGACACCGGCCACACATGGCCGGTGCGCTGGAACCACCCGTCAACGCCCGCTTCCGTGGGCGTGGTCCACCGTGGGAGGTGGGCGGCGCCGTCCGGACACCGTCACGGGGGGCCGGCGAGGTCGGCCAGGAGTTCGGCGACCAGTTCGCGGCGGCTGTGGACGCCGAACTTGTCGAATACGGCCGTGAGGTGTTCCTGGACCGTGGCGGCGCAGATGTGGAGTTCGTCCACCATCTCGCGAGTGGAGCGGCCCCGGGCGACCAGGGCGGCGACGCGGCTCTGTGCGGGGGTGAGACCGCGGGCGCTGAGCAGGATCGGCCCGAGGTCGGCGGGGCGGGCGGGTTCGATGACGACGCCGGTCTGTTCGCCCGCCCGGGTGGTGTGCAGAGCGAGCCACCGGCCGGAGCGGCCGCGGAGCCGGACGGTGGAGGGCACCGGCCCCGCAGCTGCGGCGAGAACGGCGACGGGTATCCGGTCGGGGCCGTGTCGCTCCGTGTCGGGGAACTCCGCGAGCCACTGCTCCGCCTCGGGGCTCATCGAGACCAGGCGCCGGCCGCGGGAGAAGAGCATCAGGCCGACCGCGCTCGGACGTGACGGGGCGTCAGGGGGCGGCGGCGTGATCGCTGTCGCCCGCAGGGCCCGAGCGAGGTGCGGGCCGAGTGCGCGGACGAGCGCGATGTCACGCTCGGTGAAACCCGACGCCGTGTCCTGCCGGTGCAGGCACAGCACGCCCCAGCAGCGGCCCGCGCTGACCAGGGCGGCGCGCAGTTCGTCGCCGAGGCCGAGCGGGGCCATGATCTCCCGGTAGCGGGGGCTGGCCGCGCGGTCCTGCCCGGTGGCCCGGTCGAGCGAGGCCACGGGGTCCGCAGCCTGCGCCAGAGCGGTGAACTTGTTGACGTCCTCGCGCCCGAACTCGTTGTCCAGGAACGCGGCCGTGGTCCCGCCCAGCGGCTCCTCGGCCCGGGCGGAGGTGAACAGCAGCGTGACCGGGTCGACCGTGGCGAGGAACGCCGCCTCCGTCGGCACCACACGGCGCAGCCGGGGAAGGATCTCGTGGTGCAGTGCGGTGGCGTCGAGGCCGGTCCGGCACCGCTCCTCGATGTCGGCGACCCTGCGCTCCGCGGCGGACCGCTCCATGCCTCCACGCTACGTCGGCATGGCGGCGATGCCGAGCTGGCGCAGAAGGCCGAGTTCGTCGAGGCGGCCCCAGCGTTCGACGATGAGGCCGTCGTGGATCCGGAAGATGTTGATTCCTCGGAGCGTGACGGTGCGGCCGGTGGGCACGGATCCGAGGATCTCGCCGCGGTGGGTGCCGGCGGCGGAGAAGTTCTCCACGACGAGGTCGTCCTCGGCGACGAGGAGGTGCGGGGTGGAGTGCCAGTCGGGGAATGCCCCGCGGAACAGGGCGGCCGCCCTGCGCATGCCCTCGCGGCCGCCGTCGCCGCCGAAGGGCGGATCGTGGTCGAGGAAGGATTCCGAGAGGTAGGTGTCGACGGCGCCGAGGTCTCCGCGGGTGAAGAGCGCGTCGATGAAGGCGCGGACAAGGGCCCGGTTCTGTTCGGTTCGTTGGTTCTCCAGGGTTTCCATGGGGCGATTCTTCTCCGAACAGAGGCCTGTTCGTACCCGAGGAAGTTGGGGTTTCGGAGCGGACGGACAAGCGGGACTCGCCGCAGCGCCCGGGTCCCGCGGCCGGACCGGACGTGGATGCGCGATCGTAGGGGGCGTGGAACGGGAGAGGTTCGGCGTGTGGGCGGTCGGCGGCTCGTACGACCGGTACATGGGCCGCTGGAGGCGTTCGGCGCCGCCGTCCCGAGGCGCGCGGACGGGTCCATCGGGTTCACCTCCCGTGCCTGGGCGGTCAGGGGCCGGACGTCCGTCCGCGCCGGGGCCGACCGGGCGCTGCCGCGCGACTGATCATCCGCTGCCCGGCCGGTGACCTGCCCGGCGGTAGGGAGGACACGGGATCCGGTCGTCCGCCCGGTGCCGCGGCCGGGACGGGCGCTCGGCCCGGTTGCGGCGGCGCGGCCCGGCGCAGAACATACCGTTTCCCTTTCCTGCGAGATGGTGGCAGTGTGGTGCGTCGCCGACCATGGGGGGGTCCATGCGCACTCGCGCTGCCGTGCTGATCGTTGTCTCCGCCGCGCTGCTCACGGCCTGCGGCAGCAGCGGATCGAGCCCTGCCGGAGACGCCCGCCAGAACGCGGCGAAGTGGTACGCCTCGGGCGGGGACGTGAAGATCTCCGCACTGGCGTCCGCCACGCACTCCGTCCTGTCCGGCATCGACGCGATGGACTCCGGCGGCTACTCGCAGATCGGCCTCACCAACCTGACCACCAGGTGCGTCGTGCTGGCCGACAAGGTCCGGGACGCGCAGGCCTACGCGCCGTTCCCGGAGGAGAAGACCCAGTACTCGTGGTCGGCCGCGCTGGGCCAGCTGGACCAGGGCGCGTCCGCGTGCCGCGACGCGGTCACCGCCCGTGGCGACGTGCGCGTCGCGGTCAGGGCGAGCGAGTCCACGCTGACGTCGGGGCTCACCAACCTCAAGGCCGTGCTGGAGGCCGTCGGCACCCCGACGGCGAGCCCCGCCCCCTGACGTTCCGTCAACCCGTCACCACGGCCGACGGTCGAGCCGGCGGCGGGGGGCGGCGCACCGCCCGGCGGGGGGCGCGGGAGGCCGCCACACCCCGCGGGGGGGCGCCGACCGCTCAACACAC